>JAGWBU010000021.1:88514-121732 GCA_021295735.1 Candidatus Poribacteria bacterium
AAAAGTTGCGGAATGCAAACCCAAACAAGAGGAACATGTGAAATATAAATATACCAAATGTTAACTGGCACAACGCGTATATATAGTAGATTTTGGAATTACTTGGACACTCTTGCACCAGCGAGGTTAGGAAACCTCGCCTACCTTCAATTTCAATGTAAGAGACGCAACAAATTGCGCGACTACAAACGCACCAAACCTATTAAGAACTAAAAAAATAATTTTAGATTTCACTATATAAAAAATTTCACAAAATAGATAAAAAATAGGTTGACAAAAAATAAAAATTTATGGTATAATGGATATAGAAAATACAAATTTTTGTGTGAAAATTTTATGATACGTTACTCACTACGGGTTGATATGGAAAAGGTCATTAAATTAAGTAAAAATTGTAACTGATCGTTAAAAAATTTGATCGGAAAATTGCTGCGATTCGTGATAACTTGTAGGTTGGATTTAGCATAACGAAATCCAGCAACATGTTCTTTCCATGCTGTTTGCCTAACCTTATCTCATTTCATACTTCCGATTGACACAACCAACAACCTAAAAGAGGATTTATAGATAATGTCAAATGACTATACTGCGTCATCTATTCAAATATTGGAAGGGTTAGAAGCCGTTCGGAAACGTCCGGGTATGTATGTTGGTAGTACTGGCACTGCTGGACTACATCATCTTGTAATGGAGCTTGTTGATAACTCCATAGATGAATTCGGGGCAGGATATGGATCAGAGATTAGAATAGTACTCAACGAAGATGGAAGTGTGACTGTTTCGGATGATGGGCGCGGTATCCCTGTTGGGGAACACCGGACGGGTGTATCTGCACTTCAGATCGTGATGACCACTCTTCATGCAGGAGGTAAATTTGACGGACGTGCAGATGTCGGCTACCAAACTGCCGGTGGTTTACACGGTGTAGGTGCTTCTTGTGTGAATGCGCTTTCAGAGTGGCTTCAAGTGCGTGTTGCGCAGGAAGGGAAACTTTATGAACAGCAGTATAAACGCGGGATACCGACAAAAGATGTAGCGGTAATTGGAAAGGCGAAAAACGGTGGAACAGAAACAACGTTCATGCCTGACCATGAAATTTTTGACACGCTTGATTTTCATGCTGAAACCTTGAAAGAACGTCTCCGTGAACTTGCATTTCTCAACCGAGGAGTCCGCATCCGATTCAGAGACCTTAGAGCAGGGAAATCGGAGAATGAACAGGACGTTGAAGCCGAAACTGTCTATCACTATGAAGGCGGTATTGCTTCTTTTGTGAAATTCCAAAACCAGAATAGAGAGGTTCTCCACACCACGCCTATTTATTTAGAAGGTAAGGTAGATGATGTGAAGGTCGAGATTGCTATCCAATTCAATACGACCTATTCGGAATACATCTTTTCGTACGCAAACAATATTCGGACAACAGAGGGTGGATTTCATGAGTCCGGTTTCAAAAGTGCTGTAACACGGACTTTCAATAACTATAGCAAAGATAACGATCTATTGAAAAACGTAAAAATATCACTCACGGGTGAGGACGTCCGAGAAGGAATTACGGCTGTTATCAGCGTAAAAGTTCCTGAACCGCAGTTTGAGGGACAAACAAAGTCAAAACTCGGCAATACCGAAGTAGAAGGCATTGTGATGAGTATTGTAAATCAACAACTGAAGGAGTACTTAGAGGAACAACCAGCACTTGCAAAGCGTATAATTAATAAAAGTATTCAGGCTGCACAAGCAAGGGAAGCAGCACGTAATGCTCGCGACATCATTCGCCGGAAAGGTGTATTAGACTCCGCATCAATGCCCGGTAAACTCGCGGATTGTTCTGAACGGGATGCAGAAAAAACAGAGATCTTTCTCGTTGAGGGAGATTCTGCCGGTGGTCCGGCAAAACAGGGGCGTGACCGTAATTTCCAAGCTGTTCTCCCTTTAAAGGGTAAAGGTATCAATGTTGATAAGGCACGGTTGGACAAGATTTTGAAAAATGCACAGATCGTAGACATTGTCACTGCTCTGGGCACTGGGATTGGTTCGGAGGAGTTTGCATTGGACAAATTGCGGTATAGTAAGGTGATTATTATGGCGGATGCTGATGTGGATGGTGCACACATCCGGTCATTATTGCTGACTTTCTTCTTTCGGCAGATGCCACAGTTAATTCATGAAGGACATCTCTACATTGCACAGCCACCTCTGTTTCAAATTAGGAGGGGACGACAGTTGCAGTATCTTCAAGATGAAGAAGCGTTGGAAGAATATCTGCTTGAATCAGCCGCAGGGTCTCAAGAAATAAAGAATATGAGGCGCGATACCCCTTGGACTGCAGAGGAGGCGGTTGCTTGCGTTAAAGCGCTGTCCTATATTGAAAAAGGTCTATCGGAATTGGGTGGACGTGGAAACTTGACACGTCAAGAACTGATAGCATATCTGTGGAAGCCGATCCCGGACCACCAAATATCTGAATCGGATCTTAGTGAACCACTTGAAACACAAGAAGACAGTGCAGATACTATCTTGGATATTCTTCAATCGCAAGGGGATGGGTCGGAACAAACTGAACTTCCACTCGATGTTGATAGTGAGGTTGATTCAGACGAAACCGATAATGAGGTTGAAAATGTTTCAACAGAAGTTTCTATTGAAAGTATGATGCAACGCCAAGTAAAATCAAATGCTGCAATACATGCTGAACTTTCTCATCACATTCAGTGTGTTAAAGACCTTGGAATTCAACCAGAAGATTTTGATGTGCCGATATCGGAGGGGACACCGCTGTTTAGTGTGGTGAATAAATCGGATGAGGATCAGGCTGCGAACACTGTTGGAGAACTTCTTACGATCCTTTCATCAAATGCAAACAGAGGCATGACGTTAACGCGTTTCAAAGGGCTTGCCGAAATGAATACGAAGCAATTAAAAGAGACAACAATGCAGATAGATGCCCGCGTCCTGTTACAGGTGACTCTTGAGGATGCTGCTCAAGCTGAACGGATGTTCACATTGCTGATGGGTGATTCTGTGGAACCTCGCCGCGCATTTATTGAACGTTACGGAAATCAGGTTAGTCTTGACGTTTATGGGGCATAACTATAGTAAACTCAAAAAATATGTGACCATTTTTTGGTAGGTGTGGTTTCCTAACCGCACCATAGGTGTCAATTTAAGGATTTATTTCAGGTTTCACACATTTTAACCCAAACAACACCGTAACCCGATTGTTGAATACATCAGAAACATGATTCAACCTCCATCTAAGCTGAAAATACAGAAAAATGAGTGAAACCCAACTCTTTTCTCTCTTATGGACAGACAATTGGAATCAAATATCTAACTCACGTTATAATAAAAAGAAAATAGTCATAACGAATATAAGAGAAATATATGCAAGAAGAAAACATCGTTAGGCGATCTATAGAAACCGAACTACAGACCTCATACCTCACGTACGCGATGAGTGTAAATACAAATAGAGCAATCCCCGATGTGCGTGATGGCTTGAAGCCGAGTGCACGCCGAATCATCTATGCTATGGGAGAGATTAATCTCACGAGTAGTCGTCCCTACGATAAATGTGCTGCTGTTGTTGGGGAGGTTATGAAGAACTTTCATCCACACGGCGATGGTCCGATTTACGGCACGCTCGTAGGGCTTGCCCAGGAATTTAGTACACGTTATCCCTTAATTGATGGACAGGGAAACTTCGGGTCTATTGACGATGACCCGGCAGGAGCAATGCGTTACACGGAGTGTAGACTTACAAAGATTGCTGAAACACTCCTGCTGGATATTAATAAGGATACTGTTGACTTTCAACCCAATTATAAAGAATCGTTAGAAGAACCTACCGTCCTGCCCGGTCTTCTTCCGAACCTGCTTGTGAACGGTACTGACGGTATCGGTATAGGTTATTCAACAAAGATCCCACCACATAACCTCAATGAAGTCGTGGATGCCCTTCTACATGTAATTGATTTTCCGGAAGCGTCAATTGATGAGTTGATGGAATTTATCCCGGGGCCAGATTTTCCCACTGCTGGAATTATCGTTGGGAAAAAAGGAATCAAAGATATGTATTCTGCTGGCAAAGGGAGTATGACGATGCGGGCGAAAGTGGAAATTGAACCGATAACGCACGATAAATCTCGTGGAGACCGCGAGCAGATTGTAGTTACTGAAATTCCCTATCAGATTAAGAAAAATTTGCTGCTGCAACAGATGGTTGAGCAGGTAGTGAGTAAAACGATTACTGGCATTTCGGATATCAGAGACGAATCTGATGAGGAGATCCGTATCGTTATTGAACTTAAGCGCGGGGAAGTGCCACAAGTTGTCTTAAACCAACTCTACAAGCACACAAAGATGCAGCATTTTTTTCCTGCAAACCTTCTCTGCCTTGTTGAAGGACTTCCTAAAATATTAACGCTCCCCGAGATTTTACGCTACTACTTGATGCATCGGCGGGATGTTATCCGTAGACGCACGCAGTATGATTTAGCACGATGCGAACGCCGCGCTCATATTTTAGAGGGATACCGTATAGCGCTTGAACATTTAGAAGAAGTTATTGACATCGTCCAAACTGCTGATACCCCACAAGCAGCCAAAGAACAACTGATAGCACAGTATGAACTTTCTGAAGATCAAGCGAACGAGGTGCTGGGACTAACCTTAAGCCAGTTAACAGGATTAGGGCGTCAGAATATTAACGAAGAATACGAAAAATTGGTAGTAGAAATTGCGGAACTTCGTGCTATTCTTGATAGTGAAGATCTTGTTACCAACATCATCAGAGAAGAATTGGAGGGGTTGAAGGAGGATCATGGAGATGATCGCATCACCGAAATTGTTTCGGAGGTCGAAAGTTTCGAAATGGAAGATCTCATCGCTGATGAGGAGATGGTTGTCACGCTCACGCATTCTGGATATCTCAAACGGATTCCCATGGATACCTACCGAACGCAAAATCGAGGTGGGGTTGGTATAAAAGGCGGTAACCCAAAAGACGGGGACTTCTTGGAACAACTGCTTATTGCAACAGCGCATCAATCCCTTCTTTTCTTTACAAGCCTCGGCAAGTGCTATGTTCTGAAAGTTTTTGAGATACCGGAAGGTTCACGTCAAGCAGCTGGACGCGCAGCGGTAAATATGCTAAAACTAAGTGACTCTGAGACTATTACTGCATTTTTACCCATTCGAGAGTTTAATGAAGACCTCTATATTCTTATGGCAACAAAATACGGTATTGTAAAGAAAACTCCATTGGGTGACTTTAGAAATCCCATTTCCAGTGGAATTATAGCGGTTAATTTAGATCCAGACGACCAATTAATTGGGGCGCACCTTACCGATGGAAATTACGATGTTATTCTGGTTAGCCATAATGGGAACTCTATACGATTTAAGGAATCAGATGTTCGCAGTATGGGGCGCCGTACACGTGGTGTTCGCGGCATCCGGCTCGCTGAAGAAGACTTTGTCGTAGACATGGTCTGTTCTGCTGATGAAAAAGATTCTCTTCTCATTGTAACTGAAAACGGTTATGGCAAGCGAACAGGACTATCCGCGTATCGTTCGCAGAAGCGCGGCGGCATAGGATTGACTGCCATTAAGCGTTCAACACGTAATGGTGCGGTTGTTTCTGCAAAATTAGTTTCAAAGTCAGATGAGCTCGTTTTGATTAGTTCTACTGGATACATTACACGCATGGCAGTCAGTGACATTCGTTCAATTGGACGCACAACGCAGGGCGTAAGACTCATGACTTTACAAGAAGACGAGATACTTGTTGACGTTGGTAAAATCTCAGAAACCGATTCTGGTAGCAATGTGGAAGGATAGTTGTCAGTAACAAACCTTCGTCAAATGTGGTTACGAATTATGGAGCGGGTTTGCCACTATTAAAGCAGATAAGGAGAACGATTATGAAAAGCAACTTATGGAGATTTTTTATCCTGCTAAGTGCAGTGTGTCTTTTCTCAACAGGGAATGTAACAGATGCGCAAGAATTAATGCCTCTTGCAACACCAGAACAGGTGCCGTTGACAGAGGAATCAGAAACTGCAAAGCAGGTTTACACTCAGCTGATGCACGCAATCTACCTACAAAGTTTTGATAGGGATGTGGATGCTGCAAAACGGATATATGCTGCAAAACATATATATGATGATTTAGTTAAACTGGCCCCTGATTCTGCTTATATTTGGTACAAACGAGGGCAACTTCGGTTTGATCCGATGGCGGATATAAAAGGTGCTGAAGAGGATATACTTAAAGCACTAAAACTTAACCCATCCCACGTTCCAGCAAACTGGCAACTCGCGGAAATTTTATTTCACCGTGCATCCCATTCAGGTGGAAAATATATCATGGAAGGGTTGAAAGCGGCAAAAAAAGTGACTGAATTAGACCCTGACCATTTCGATGCACACCTAATAATCGTTAGAATAGCGTTTCGCCTCCAAGAATATTCTACTGCGGAAACATCTTTGAAAGCACTAACACGAATTCTACCTTTTGAACCTACATTTCACAAGCAACTCGGTGATCTCTACCAAATTACAAATCAGTGGCAAGCAGCTATTGATGCTTATCAACGCGTTATCAAAATTAGACCTAAAGACGTTCATAGCCATTTAGGGATCGGCTTGGTTTTTCAGGAACTTGCTCAGCGCTCGCTTGCGCAAGGAAAAATAGACTCACAAAGTGAAGAAGTTGACTTATCGACTCTCATTCACGAGGCAGAAACATATCTTGGACGAGCGGTCTTCCTTTCAAAAGATGCTATAAACAATCCTACGAACGAATCCGGACGTGCCTACTTTCAACGGTTTTTGATAGATTCTCAGTATGCACTGGCAAACGTCTATTTCCTTTTTGAGAAATTTGAGAAAGCCGAAGAGACTTTCGCTGAACTTCTTGCTGATAATCCGCTCCATATTGACGCTACATACGGGATTGCTGCTGTTTATCAGACAATTGGAGCGTTTGAAAAAGCGGAGAAGTATTTGCGTAAAACGCTTGGGATGGAACCGGCGCATGAACTTGCGCTCAACGCACTCGGCTATCTCTATGCGGAGCAAGGAACAAATCTTGATGAAGCAGAAGCTTTAATAAAGCGTGCCCTCCAAAGGTCGCCAACAAACGGCGCGTATCTTGATAGTCTTGGATGGGTTTTCTTTAAACAGGGACGCTTCACGGAAGCTGTTACAGCGCTGGAAAATGCGAACGAACAAATGCCCGAAAATATTGAGATTTTGATGCACCTTGGCGATGCTTATCTCAAAAACGGTGAACCTGAAAAAGCGAGACGTGTCTGGGAGCAAGCACAAACAATCGAACCTGATAATGATGAAATACAGGCACGACTCAAGCAATAGTTTTCAGCTTTCGGTTTTTGGCTATCAGCATTCAGTTAAGAAACTGCTTTGCTGATAGCCGACGGTTGATTGCTGATGGCTATCTCGCTGAAAGCTATTAAGAAATGCGATATACCATCATCACGGTTCTTTTGCTAACGCTAATCTTTTTTGTACAGTATGGTGAAGCATTCCGATGTGGCACACCACACTTAAAAATGGATATGGCACCCGAGCTTTTGTCGGAGGTGGCAACCGCACCAGCACCGGCACTCTCCATCGGATTCCAACGCCCCTTCTTTGCTATTGACTTCGCAAGAAGACAACAGTATACAATCAATGCAACGCTGCGGGCAAGCGGTCCCCACTGTTATATTTTCGTTGAAGATTCAGAATGGCAAGAAAACGTCACAGCACACACTGTTCAAACTATCCAAACAGCGTTTGAGATAGCAACTCCTGCTGACCCACAGCGCGGGATTTACGACATCTTAACGGAAAACTTCGGCGCGCCACCGGATATTGATGGGAATCAGAAAGTTATCCTGCTCATCTTCAACATACGTGACATCAACATCCACCAAGCAACAGCCGGGTACTTCTTGCCGATTGATCAGCACAGAGGTATGCTACACCATCCAACCCTCGGACCACTGCATAGTAACGAGGCAGATATCCTCTATATTAACTCTAAAAAGCAGCCAACGAATTCTGATGCGATTCAGTCTGTTATTGCCCATGAACTCCAACATCTTATCCACTGGAAGCATTCTCCAAAGGAAGAAACATGGATAGACGAAGGGTGTGCTGATTACGCAGCTTTTCAATGTGGTTATAACCTTTATCAGCATATTAATGCTTTTCAGAAGACACCAAACATTTCATTGACCGACTGGACACAGATGAGTCAGACGAACCTGCTGGCACACTATGGTGCATCCTTTCTTTTTATGTTATATCTTCACGATCATTATGGTGGTGTACAGACTGTTACTGCGCTTGTTAAAAATCCTTTAGACGGGATTTTGGGGATTACACGCACGCTGCAGGCACGCGGCATGTCACGTCCATTCTCAGACATTTTTGCCGACTGGAAAGTCACAAATTACCTCACAACGTGGAGGCTCCTTGGAACTCTTGAAAAACCTTTCCGGTATCATACGTTGACACCAGTGATTCAACCGCTATTCACCCATGAAACCTATCCTGCTAACGAAAAAAATAAGAAACTTGCAAATTTTGCTGCGCATGCTATTGAATGTAAAGTTGCAGCATTAGATCAGGCAGGTCTAACCGTTGGCTTTTCTACACAACGTAATGCGAACGTAGACATCAAGGTTGCTTATTTACGTAACACAGGGGAGGTGCATATTGAATCATTACCCTTTAAAATTGCGGATGGGACCGCCTCATTAGATATTCCTACTTTTGGAAATGACGTGCAACGATTGATGCTTATTCCAAGCCTACAAGTTGAAAATCAAAGTTTTTCTCAGCAAACTATAACTTATAACTATGATGCGTTTGAAGGAAGCCTCGGCACCTATACCATCCACGTCCTTCCTAATCCCATTCATCCAAATTATTGGGAAGTTATTGCTGTTCCAAGCGAGGCAAAAGGTATACATTCACTTACATTAACGCTCACATATCAAAACAGGAAACTTCTTGATGCAAAACCGATGGTGTATGTTGAAAATGGGGACAATGCTCTTTATCGATGCGTTTTTCATCTTAAATCTGATATTGAAACAGCAGCGGTAAATTGGAGCATCAGACGCGGTGACACTATTATTGACGAAGGAGTTCTGAATCAACCGATAACCGATAACTGATTATTATAGTGAAACCCATAATTATTTGGACATTTTGTTCTTATGCGGATTTCAAACACACGATAAATATAAGAGGCGCAATGAATTGCGCGACTACAAACGCCGCTAACCTTAAGAAAATGTCCAGGTATTTTTAGATTTTACTATAATGCAGGAACAATTGGACAAAGCATTTGGCGAAGCACCGACATCGGTAAGACTTGGCATCGTGCCAGCAACGGTATTTTTCCAGAAGCAGATATACGCGCAATCGTTGTGCATCCGACAGATTCAAATACGCTCTATGCTGGCACTGAAAAAGGTATTGTCAAAAGCACAAATGGAGGCGATACGTGGAAACACATGCCAAGTGAGATGGACAGCCGCGAAGTTTGGTCACTTGCCATTCATCCGACTGCTCCAGATACACTTTATGCTGGAACTTGTCCATCCGCGTTTTTCAAAACAACAGACGGTGGGGATACGTGGGCACAACTTGACGCGGAACTTGCCCAAGAATGTGAAGGTATTCCTATCATTCCACGGGTGACAACTATCATTATTGATCCAGAAGACCATGAAACTGTCTATGCGGGGATTGAAATTGACGGGATGCGTCTTAGCACCGACGGTGGAAAAACGTGGGATGACCGAAGTGAGGGATTGAGCAGCTTGGATATCCATGGACTGACGGTGGTTCCGGGTGATCAGAAAGCCGTTGTTGCTGCGACAAATAACGATGTTTGTATCACCACAGATATGCACAGTTGGACGCCGTTACAGGTTCGTAACCATTTTCCGTGGCCCTATTGCCGCGCGGCATTCTATCTGAACGGTGAAAACGCCAAGGTCTTTATTGGTGCTGGCAACGGTCCCCCCGGTGACCAAGGTGGTATCTTTTATATGCAAGATACTGATGCTGCACAGGACGCTGAGGCGATTCGTTGGGATCGCTCTGATATTGGGATGACAGCGAATAGCACTATTTGGTGTTTCGGCTATAATTCGCGTGTTAACGGATTGCTAATAGCCTGTAGTGTGAGTGGACAACTTTTCTTGAGTGAGGACAATGGCGGCTCCTGGGCGAAGTTGACACATGAATTCGGAGAGGTGCGCGCTTTGGCGGTCGCATAGCTAAATCAACACCGAATGCGTTTATGATATTTGGCTGATAAATATTTGCGGAAAAGTCCTTATGTGGTTGGTAAGGGTAAATACCACATAAGGACTGTTTCACTATAACATCTATTTTACAACGCCATTGGAATGAACAGATTTAACTAAAAAAATTATATCTTGACTTTTTTCGACAATTTATGATAAACTTTTGGCAGTAGGTGGGTTGTGCGTTTAACTCAATCATTTGTTGGCAGACATAGGGTTTTGCCCTCCGCCAAATCATACAGAATACCACACGGCATTTGGCGTTGATTCCATCTAAAATACGCAGCACACGCACAGACGCCCTATGACAAAAGTTTAATCAAGGAGGCATATCTCTATTATGCGTTTTTTTAGTTTTCTATTGATACCTTTGCTCCTCATTTCAATCGTTGGATGTTTTAGGGGCGATAATATTACTACTCCCCCATCTTTTAGCGAAGCAAAACGGATTGCTGTTACCCCTTTCCTCGCTGAAGGCGAAGAGACACAAGAACTTGGTAAACGAATTAGCAGGAATTTGGGAAATTATATAAAATTTATCCTGAAAGAAAATGAATGGCTTTTTGACGAGTCGCAAAAAGTTCAACCAGTAGGTGAAAAAGTTGCGGAACTCGGATTAACCCTAAATGATGTTTATACGGATCCTGCTTTGGCGGCTAAAGTCGGGCAGGCATTGAATGTGGACATTATCATCACGGGAAAGATCGAAGAACCCACACTTAACCGAAGGGATTATAATGAGCATCTTATGCGTCAAGGTAGACAAACCGGTATTTCAGGTACATCTACTTACATCCGTACCCTCCAGGCTGCGGTCGGTAAAGTCCGTGTCAAGGCTATTGATGTACAATCAGGCAATATGCTCTATAACAATCAGATTCTTTCTCATCTTAAGTATTGGTTTGCTTATCAAACGCAGGCGAGTGGCCAAATAATTTTTAAGGAACGTGTGGATATGCTCGCGGATTTAGGGAATCATTTGCCACGCCGAATTGCGTATATGCTTTATCCAAGTGGGATATCGAAAGAGCCTGAAGATAAGGTTTTAGTGAAACCAGATATCGTTCTCAAAGGTACAGGCGGAATAGTTGAATTCAAGTAGAATTGCCTTAATGTTAATTTATAGTAAAATCTGTAATTATCTTTACACTGCTGTAGCGTAAACTTTCAGTTTGCGCAAATACGACACAAACTAAAAGTTTGTGCTACAGGAATGTGGTCGGAAATGTTTCTTACCTGGACCAATAGCAATGTAAAAGTAATTCTAAAATCTACTATAAAGCCCAAAGGCGGGCGGAAGCTGCTGCTTCGGCCCGCCTTGTTTTTTATCCTAAGGTTCATGTTTTCTTTAATTATCTTCTATAGATGGTGTTGGATTACTATCTTGGAAGAATTCATTTATCTGGCGCGTATAGGCTTTACCGTGTTGCAGCAGTTGTAAAGATACATCGTAGAGTTCGGGGGCGGGGAGGCCCTCATAAGGGTTAGCTATTTTCTGATAACAAGTTAATGCGTGTTCAAAGAAATTTAGCGTTTCCAGATCAATTGCACCGCTCTCTTGAACTGCACGAAAGCCTTGGTATTTTTGGTAGGGAGGGGTCTTACCGCTAAATTCTATTATAGCATTGTTTATGTCTACTGTCCGTTGCACAATCATCAGGAAGCAGCTTTTGATATAAGAATGTGTCAGTCTATCAGCTGTTACATATTCTTCTCTGTTTGCTGGAAGACCATTCTGCAATTGTCCGAAACATTCCTCCATATATGCCAATTTTGCTTTTACAGGATTAAACTGATGCTGTAATATTTTCTTTTCTGAGGCTTTTGACATTGTATTCTCCTAAGGAATTATTTTTTTTGTCAAAATATGGTTTTTAAATTAGACGTTATTTTGGGGGAAAAGTTGGAAATCCCACTAAATTTTCTGTGTTTCGTGAACTTAACGTGAGTTTGGTATAAGTCTATTTTTACGAATTGTCAGATTTTTCCATTGATTTTGCCTATTTTAAGGGTTTAAGAGGTAAAAATAGGTAAAACACGCTTTTATCTATGCCGAAACTCATGTTATATCATTTCAAAAAAATAACTTCTCTTAAAGAAATAGAGCGTTCGTAGTTGCGCAATTCATTGCGCCTCGGACATTTCTTTTCAAAAGAGAAAATAATTCATAGAATTGGTATTATTTCTTACCCCGAGCCACGTTAGTATAAATCTGGAGAAAGTCTGTAAAAGATCTGCATGTATTACGTGCAAAGTCACAGCCGCGCATCCCGGACACAAGCACATTTGAACTGCCTTTAGTTCCATGACAATACTTATGCAGAAAAGAAAAAGGCAGATACCCATAAAATTGGATATCTGCCTGTCCAAAGGGCTGTCTCTGTTTACGGTTTTACTGCTTTATCTCGCCCCACGTTATTTTTTTTTTGTCCTGAGGTGAGACAGACAGCACATCATCACTGATCCAATCCAGCGTTTCATCCCTGCCCGGATGGTCTGTTAACTGCGTGATCACTTGTGTTCGTATATGATACTTATAGATATTAGCAGGCGGGAACTCATCAGGAGGTGGCGCCCGTTCGTTTAGTGGCAGCCCGACAAAAGCACTGAAGACAACGGAGTTGCCGTCATCCATCCAGTCAATAGTTAGCGGTCGCCAGTCCTTCGGTATCCGAAGCTGTTTGATGTTTTCTCCGTTGCGATCACAAATCAGATACCGATGTGCCTTGTAGATGAGCGCAAGGGCAAATCCGTCTCGTGGTTCCCAGACATATTCGTGATGTAGATAGACGATCTGTTTACCATCAGGTGACCAGCGCGCGGCTTTGAAGTGTCCCTGTATGGGTGGACGCAGTAGTTTTCGTGGATTATGGCCATCCGCTCCCATTATCCAAAGCGTTCCACCTACATCCCCAACGACCCCTGGCTTTGAGAACACAATCAACTTGCCATCGGGTGACCAATCACAGAAGGTTGCACTGACATCCGCGATCTTTTTTGTCTCCCCCGTTTCAATATTCAACACGTTGATGCTCTTTTTCTCTTTGTCGTCTATTTCCACTCTCATGTTAAAAACTATAGATTTGCCATCCGGTGAAAATGACATTTTACCGATATACGCTTTATCGGGTACTATGAGTTTCCGGATGTTTGTCCCATCTGGATGCATCAAGTATTCACCACCGCGTGAACTAAACACAATCTGTTTACCGTCGGGGGACCAGCAATCTGGGAAGGGTCTTAACTTTTCGTCTTCAATGAGGAGTGTCTGGTTACTACCATCATCATCCATAACGTAGACACCTTGCACACCGTCGTGTCTGGAACTAAAAACGATTTTGGCATCTGCCACCACACCGAAAAGCAGTAGCATCAGTAGACAAAACAAACTGATCTTTGGTAAATGCATGGTTATGTTCCGTAAAAAGCGTGGTAGGGGCGCGTGTCCCCTGCCTTATGAATCGGTTTATGGATTATCGCTTTCATCAAACGTATTCGCATCTGTCGCCCACCAGTCGTCTGTATCCCCAAACGTCACTCGGAGCCGAAGATACGCATCACACACCCACTCTTCACCTTCCTGGAGATTTCCGCCAGTGTCAAAATTGAAGTAAGAGCCCCAATCACTGGTGCTATAGCTGTAGCTGGATAAAAAGTGTTTGCTCGGCAGGTCTTTTTCTAACTCATCCAACGGTTTGTTTTGGGCTGTATGGCGGAATCTTCCGAACCCTCTCGCGTTATTACCGGTTTCGTTATAGGCATAGACATACCCGTCCATGACGATAGATGAGCCATCAAAGTAGTGAGCGGTGAGTTCTGAGTATCCGTAGATACCGTTCGTTTTGGAACCTGAATCGACAACGGGTTTATAGATATATGCCGTATCAGTACTGGTGTCAGAGATAAACGTATTATTTTCCTCATCAGAAAACCAAGCGACTGCCTTTATATCATACTTGGCGATCTTTATGTTACCAGATAACGAACCAAGGTCTACATAGACATTGGTCTCACCATAGTGCGAACTTGTTGTCAGTTGTTCATATTCACTATCTGCATCCGATATCGGATACGTCTGTTTTGCATACCAGTCTATAAATTCTATGCCTTCATCCGCTGACAGATAAGCGTAGACGGGCCCACCTGATCCGTAATCAGTGCTTGGAGAAATAGAAATATACGTTATAGATGCCGCCTCACTATTATTGACAATACCGATCTGCAATAGGAAACAAAGCATCGCAACGGTGATGCCGATTGATCTAGATTTCATTTGTGTATCTCCTTTATATTCAGTTGATATGCTATCCAAAGCATATCGTTGCGTTTATCAATCTGGACGATATTTTCGTCCAGAGGTCTTTCTGATTTTGACAGACCCTAAAGGAGATGTTGGCAGGAAAAAGTGAAAAGTTGCTGTCAACTGTTCCCTTTGGGCTCGCTGGTTTCCATATTTCTATAGCAGCAAGAGTGATACTTGTGCTAAAATGAAAACCAGCCCTGTCATAGCTACATTATGGCATGGCTACGCGCTGATTGTGCTTTTGTAATGGTTAGCACTGTCGGCGCGCCCCCACTTGGGGGTGAACGTGCCCCGGTGTCATACACGCGACCCGTGCATTTCTAACACCTTGCGTAAAGTTTACACAACTTTACAAAAAATGTCAATCACTTTACAAGTAATTTCTAACATTTTTAAGTATCATACAACTTTTACATTTTTTGCGCAACAACTTTTCTTTTTTTGTACATAATATCATAAATCGGATGATCCTAAGCGGCAGCGGTATAAACATTGCGAATATTATCACCAAACTCATTATCAAAGCAGGTCAACTGGCTTTTGATAGAAGAAATACGAACAGATTGACGCAATCGGATAATATATGATAAAATTCTAAATAGATCGTAGAGAAGAATGATGAAAGCAATTACGAGAAAAGGGGACGGCGGACCAGAAGTCCTGCAATTAAGCGAAGTGTCTCCTCCTCAACCGACAGAAACGCAACTATTGGTGGATGTGAAGGCAACTGCCCTCAATCGCGCTGACTTAATTCAACGGCGCGGCGGCTATCCGCCACCGCCAGGTGAATCCGAAATACTCGGCTTAGAAATTGCTGGCACGGTTTCGGGAATGGGAGCGACTGTTACTGGATTTAACAAAGGCGATCGTGTCTTCGGACTCGTAGGTGGTGGAGGTTATGCGGAACAGGCAGTTATTGATTTTCGCATGGCAATGTTTATGCCAGATGAATGGAGTTTTGAAGAAGCTGCTGCCGTTCCAGAGGTGTTTTTTACAGCAAATGAGAACATCTTCACATTAGGACGGCTTTCTGCTGGTGAGACTATTCTAATTCATGCAGGTGGAAGTGGGGTTGGCACTGCAGGTATCCAGATAGCGCATCGTGTTGGTGCCCGTGTGTTTGTCACCGCAGGTACATCTGACAAAATTGACAACTGCAAGGCACTGGGGGCTATAGCAGGCATTAACTATAAACAATCAGATTTTGTTACAGAAATTGAGCGGTTGACAGATGGAGATGGTGTGGATGTCGTGTTAGATTTTATTGGGGCGCCATATCTTGCACGGAATCTACAGATTCTCAAAACGAAGGGGCGTCTATTGCAAGTAGGATTGATGGGAGGTTCGGCTACAGAAATAGACTTAGGAATGGTGATGCGCAAACGGCTGCAAATTATAGGTTCCGTAATGCGTCCGCAATCACTTGATGAAAAAATTTCTATTACGCAGCGATTTGTAGACCGTTGGTTGCCGGAATTCAAGAAAGGAACACTTCAACCTGTTATCGATTCTGTATACCCTTTAGCCCAAGTTCGTGAAGCACATCAATATATGGAAGCAAATCGTAATTTTGGTAAGATTATTTTGAAAATATAGTCTGATAGACAGTTACCAACATATTCTTGTAGGCGCGGTTTAAAACCACGCCTAATGCAGCATAAAATAAGTGAGGGGTGTGGATAAATAATTCCGATGTTAAATATGCGCTTAAAGGTAGTAGGCACATGCCGCTGAATGCCAAAAGCGCATTCATAGCGTTGATTTGGTGTGCTGTCCACAAGTTCAAAGAGGCGCAGCATGCCACACGGGGAATGCCATAAGGTATTCGGACCGTTGATTTGGCGCATGCTGACGCATTTCTATAAATCAAGCGGCACCTGGCGTCTGTCCCTGTCTGTGTTGATGCGTCAAATATTTATGCACACTCTCAAATAAGTAGAGCGTATCTCATAAATCATTTGTAGGGCGAGGTCTCTGTGCCTCGCCATCTCTCTCATAAGTAGAAACAATGGGCGGGCACCAAATCAACGGTATGAATGCCTTTTGGCATTCACCGGGGACCCGCCCCTACGATGAATGTAGAACCTGTGTAGGGAACCGTATTTAACGATTTATGAGATAGACTGTAGGCATTATTGGAGTTATGGTGTTTGTAGTAGCGCAATTCATTGCGCCTCTTACATGAGTTTGTAGATTGAGTAGAGCAGAGTGTAGCGAAACCTAATTGCGTGATTTCACATTTTTTGAAGAAAACTAAATCGGTTTGCAACTAAAAATAAAACCATCACATATCATTTCAAAATATACTTTACAGTCTGTTTTTAAGGTTTTTGATAATGCTTTCAATTGAACATTGGAATGGGAGATTAGTAGTTTTGCGTAAACGCTTTGTGCACGCATTGTTATACGCAATACAGCAATTTTTGAATATGTCTCCCAGAATATCAGTGCGTGCCATGTGTGCGTCCTGTTTTATTTTTTTATCAATTCTGTTTGTTTTTAGTTCTGCTGCAATTGCTGAAGTGACCCAAACAACCACTGCAGATGGCATTACTGTAAATTTCAAACTTCCACAACTCCACGTTACGCAAGTCAAACCAGATGCCCAATTTAAAAGGGCAGGGGCAGGTGGTGTATACCATACGGTGAAATATTCCGACTGCGATTGGATTCGAGAACTGGGTTATCCTAAATTGCCAGTCACACGTGTTCTGTTGGCTATTCCTTCCGACGCGAAACTGAACAAAGCGGATATTTCTGTTAAAGCAGGTGTCTTACAGACTCGCAGCGGTATTAGACTTCTCCAAAATCAAAAAGAAACGAACCCTAATACCACAACCAATTTATACCCGACAGTTTTAGCTCGCATTGAGACGGATGGATACATCCGTTCCCAACGTGTCATTAGTTTGGCTTTACATCCAGTCCAGTATAGTGCTGCAACGCGTGAACTTCACTCTTATAGCAGTCTAACTGTTTTTATCCCTTTTGATTCACAATTGGAAACCCGTGGGGCAAGTGCAACATTCAATCCTGCACTATCTAACTTGAAGGGGACCCGTTCTCCTTACGAACAGACTTTTGCCCAGCATATTTTTAACTACACGGACTATCGCAAAGTTTTCAACGTTGATTTGGAAAGATCGCGAACTTTCCGTGCTGGTATGGGTGTTTTCCCATCGGCTCCCGCTGCACCAGGACTTACAGACGAATCACTTCAGACCCGTTACAAACTCTATATTGATGAAACAGGTGTATATAAGATCCCTGCGGCATCTCTCCGTACCGACTGGGGTATTGATCTTATAGGTGTTGATCCTCGCAAACTGCGTCTCATGCACGGAGACCAAGAAATTCCTATCTACGTCAGTGGAGCAGTGGATAGAAGTTTTGACGCAGAAGATGCAATCTTTTTCTTAGCACACAGTTCTACCGATCCCAATAGCCCTTTTCCAAAGAACGCTTATACATTGTGGAATGTTTATTGGCTAAGTGTTGCTACGGAGGGACACCCAGCGCGTGTGCCACAAATTGAGGCAAGCCCCAGCGATGCAACGGCAGTTCAAGTGCCAACCTTCCGATCACGCGTCGTTTTTGAAGAGGATCATCTCAGTAACAACCTTGAATTTGTTGATGCGGACATCGTCGCAGCGGGTGATAAACACAAATGGTTTGATGCTTTAGACTTTTGGTACTGGGACGGTATTAAAAACGCTAGCGATATCGGAGAACTACGGCTTGCGTTTCCACTTTATGACGTGGCGAAAAGTTTTGATCCACCACAGATACATGTCGTTTTACAAGGTGGCACGCCTGTAACGCATGAAATCTTGGCATCTATCAATGGGGTTCAGATTGATCGTGTAAAGTGGGAAAGTCAGGCGCAAGTGACTCTTTCAACGGGTCTCCGTGTTTGGAATAACCTCAAAGATGTGTCACAAGGTGAAACAAACGTTCTATCTCTAACGCGTATTGACGACACTTTTGAAGAGGACACTACCCGCTATCCGTATCATATCTACCTCAATCGATTTTGGGTTGACTATACGCGCCTCTTTTTAGCTGTGAACGATCAACTCCGTTTTGGCACTCCTATCAAGTCAGTCCAAGACAATGAAAATAAAGGTGTTACACATCAATTTCGGGTTGATGCGTTCCTTGATCCGCAGATTTCCGTTTTCGAAACAGATGGAAATACGCTTACGGCAAAACTTCAAGGCGTTGATGTTACACGGCATGTAACCGATAATACCATGCGTGCCCGGCTCAGCGCATTAAATTCTGGAGACTTCAGAGCTGTACCGAATAACACTTACACAGCAACTTTTCAGATACCGAATACCCGAACAACCGAGTTTATAGCGGTTTCAGATACTGCTCTTCGGAAGCCTGCTCAGATTGACACCGTTCCACCGAGCGATTTACGAAGCCCATTGAACGGTGTGGATTACCTCATCTTGACACATGCCAAATTCCGAGATACTGCTGAAAGATTAGCAAATTGGCGTGCAACAGCAGGCGGTGGTGGATACCGAACTAAAGTTGTTGACGTGGCAGATGTTTACAACACTTTCGGTGATGGAAAAGTTCACCCGATTTGGATAAAAAACTTTTTGACCTATGCGTACCAAAATTGGGCACCGCCGGCACTTTCATATCTGGTGATCTTTGGCGACGGCACCTACGATTTTCGAGGTATAAATAAAGAAATTTATCTTGAACCCCCAGAACTTACAGGTTATATACCGCCTCACTATATTTCAACTGATTCCTTCGGTAGAACTTCTGTAGACCATTGGTACGCCACAGTCTCTGGACACGATGAATTTGTCGATTTTTATCTCGGCAGAATAAGTGTTGAAACTGAGGCGGAAGCTGATGCTGTTGTTGACAAGATTATCAATTATGAAGCACAACGTCCCAACGGTGGATGGCGGCGCCGAATTATTTCCGTTGCCGATGATGAAGTTAGCAATTCCGGTGATCATATCTTTAAAAAGAGTCTTAACGAAATTGCCAAAGACCATACACGCCTCGGCTATGAAACCGTTGAAATTTATCTTGAAGATGTTATAGATGAAGTTGAAGCGAATCCAGAGGAATTCTCCGGTAGACTGCCTCGGCACGTTGCAAAAGACAGAATTATTAATGCTTTAGGTCAGGGTGCTGCCATTGCCCAGTACGCTGGACACGGTGGACGAATCGTCTGGGCACACGAAGCTATTTTTGATAATGCCTCTATTGATAAAATTGAAGAGACCGGACATCTTCCTTTTATGTTAGTGTTAAGTTGCTATAACGGCTATTTTGACGATCCGGGTGAACCGAGCATGGCAGAAAAACTGCTACGTAAAGAGAGGGGCGGTATCATCGGGATGCTTAGCGCAACGCGCCTCACTTATGGCGATGGTAATGAGGAACTGAACCGAATTATCTTTGACATGCTATTCCAACGCGATATACGGCAGCTCGGTCCTCTCAGTTTTGATTCTAAACTTGAGTTCCTTCTGACACAAGGTACATCGCAGCTTGATATCATGCTTGAATATACACTTTTCGGTGATCCGGCGATGCAGATTGCTATGGCAGACCATGAAATCCTTCCTGTAATTGAGACAAAGACGGTCAAAGCAGGCGATAAACTTAAGATCGCCTCCGGATTCATTCAGACTGCACACTACGATACTGAAACGAACAAGAAGGTTTTTACCCGTAATACCAGTTTTAATGGGGAATTAACAGTAAAAGTTATTTTTCCCGGACAACAATCTGTTGGTGTTGATAAAACCGGTGCCCCAAGAGAGTTCTACTCCGGTGATGTTCCTGTAATAGAGACGTTACAAGTGCAAAACGGCAGTTATGATGCTGTTGAAATAGATGTGCCAGAAAATATTTCACCGGGCGATGCACATGTAGAGTATTATGCAGAAAACGCAACCGAAATTGCTGTTGGCGGCGACGGTTTCACTGTTGAGGTGCCGAAAATACTTGACATAAAACAGCAATTGATTACGACCTCAGACGGAGAGGAGATGATTGATATCTCTGTAAACATTTCTGATGATGAAAAGATGGTTGATTCCGTTGTGTTAGAGTGGCGAAATCCGGAAACTCACACGTGGGAAAAGGTTGACCTTGAAATAGATACTGAATCAACATCTCCTTTAGTGTCTACAGCAAGGTGGTGGAAACTTCCTGAACCTTTACCAGTCCCAACTGATGGTTCCGCTTTTCGATATGATATTCAGATTACGGATATGGATGGGTTTGTTGTAAATTCCGATTATTACCGATTCTATCCATATATGTATCCTAATCTTTCAGTGGTTTATAAGCGTAGAGAAAGTGTCGGACAGATCAGTTATAAGTTGGGTGATCCAAAAGATGCTGCACAGGGACGCTTTTTGTCTGTTGATATTGAAGTTGTAGGTTCCACTAATTCTAACGATAATGCTGTTTCTGACAACGATCTGATATCCGAATTCGGACTTTCTGATATTAATGTAGAAGTAGCCTTTTTTAGCGGAAATCCAGATATAGATGACAATGGTATTATTGACACTGATGCTAATCTGCTTGGCAGAACGGAAATAAAACCGGACGATTGGGTTGTGCGCAATCCGCTACATCAAGGGGGTGGTGCGTATACACCTGATCCACTCAATATCAATCCTATTGCGACTGCCGCTATCCCAATATCTTTGCGCAGCGGCATACACGACGTGTTTGTCTATGTTGATCCGATTTTTAGCGAGGCGGAACAACCCGGAAAAGTTCTTGAAAATTATGAGCAAGATAATATTGGGTATAAACAACTCACTATTTCCGGCAATATCATCGGGGAAGTGCCAACACGAAGCACTAGTGCTGATGGCGGCATCCGCATAATAACACCAGCAGGTGTAGTCGCGAATAAGTCTTCACTTCTTACTGTTTTGCCAATAGTTCCAGATACTGTGGACGCTGATTATGCCTATTTTATTGGCGGCACAGGAGAGGTGCGAAGCACTAAAACAAAATCACCGCTTCCTATTATTGGAAGTGAACAAAAAGGCAATATTAAAACAGGGATGCTTTTTCCGGTAATGTTCCCAACACATCCATCTCTACTCGGTTATACATTGCACCTAAACGAAACAGAATCTGATGACCTATGGAATGCCTTTACACTCCAGGCACCAGTTGCCGTTGAACTTGATTTTGATTGGACAGCACTGCAACAGGAGGTGATGCGGGAGCTTTTTGGTAGTGGGACAGATGTGTCAACTGATATGTCTGTTATAGAGGAAACCCTTAGTGCTGCTGTTGAGGAACGAGCGCGTAATATCGGTGCATATCTGTGGCTTGATGCTTTGTCTAACTGGACACGGCTTGATTCTGAAATCAAAAGACATCCAAATGGTGGTATCCATACAGCTACCCGTGCCACCCAAATTCGGAACGATAACACCAGTGATAGGAGAATTAAAGATGTAAATATCCCATCAGAGGGCGCTAACATAGGTGTCTGGATAATCCTTTTTGAGACTGCACAGACCTACCGTCTTCTCTTTATACCCGGCGATCCTTCAGAGGTGACGACATTAGATAATCGCCAATTAGAAGAGATTGCGAGAGGGATACCGCTTAGATCTTTTACGCATGCAGGCATAACTTCCACTGCAGCTGTGCCTGAATTTACTTTTGATATCGAAGAGGGGGACACCTCTTTTCAATTCGGTGATATTTTACGTTTCAGCGTCACGCAACTTGAAGTACCGGGTGAGGTGGGGAGTTCTCAATTTTACGCGTCATCTTTTATCAGCGGAAACAGAGGAGATGGGACAATTCAATATCTTGATTTGAGTCCAGAGACAACAATTCCACTGGATACTTGGCTTATCATGTTTGTTTCTCCAACGCAGTTTCAGATTGAAGGGAGAAACAGTGGAGTCTTGACGAAGGATGGAGTGCCAATATACGGGACAGTCGGTAAGCCTTTTGAATATAGTGATTATGGGTTGAATCTATTGATAACACAAGGTCCTATCCCTTTTATTGTCAGTGATCGGTTCTTGTTTGAAACGTCTAAGGTGGGAACAATTCAAGCAAAAACTTCATATTTAGGCACAGTTACTTGCCTGCGAAGCGAGGATAAAGTGCCTCCAGACATACAATTAACCATTGGCAACCAGCAACATTTTACTTCTGGTGCCCCAGTTGATGCCAAGCCACTTATCCAGGCAACGCTCACTGATGCGCGCGGTATTGATTACGTCACGCGTCCTGTTCAACTCGCTTTGGGAAGGTTTGGAGAATTTGAAACTATCTCCGAAACCGAGTACAAACTCATACAGCATCCAAGTTCTACGCAATTGGTATTGACGTATAATTCTCCTGAACTTGAACCTCGCGAATATCAACTCCGACTCACGGCGAGTGATCTTGATGGAAATGAGGGAGAGAGTGAGATTACTTTTCAGGTGCATGGCAAACTCCAACTGATAGAACCCTTGAATTATCCGAATCCGTTTACACGGGATACCACAGTGACATGTGAATTAACAACGCCTGCTGAGTCGCTCACTGTCAAAATTTACACCCTTACCGGAAGGCTTATCCGACAACTTGAAACTGAGGCACCAGCAGGGTTTATACAACTTAAGTGGGATGGCAAAGATGATGAAGGTAGCGAAGTTGCTAACGGAGTCTACTATGGAAAAATTATTGTTAAAAGCCTTGATGATGAAGATGACCAGACCCACATTCTGAAAATGATGAAATTGAAATAGCTGATGGTAGGCAGCATCCTGATAACCGACAACTAATACCAAATTCATTTGATTCATCGTCTTTACATACCGCTCCGCTGGAGCGGAAGACAGAAAACTCCACGTGCTATAGAAAAAACACTGGAAAAACAAGACGAATTACGTTAATTTGGTATAACAACTGACAACCGACTTATGAAAAAAGAAAATATCGTAGGGAATCAACGCTGAATACGCTTTTGGCATTAGCGAGCAGAACAACGTGAAACCTATTTTAGGAATATTCACGTTCGTAGTCGCGCAATTCATTGCCAAATCAACGCCAAATACGCGTATGGTATTTGTCGCCTCGGACATTCTGTAGGAGCGTCCTCCTGGTCGCGACATATTACGAATGGTCGCTCCCGCCGAATACCACAAGCGTATTCGGCGTTGATTCACAAGAAGAAAATCGGGCTTATAAGCCCTCCAACGAGAAAATTAGATACTCTTATGAGAAAAGTTTTTATTATATTTATTCTTTTTATATTCGTAATACTACCTGCTGCAGCTGAACGAACGTATACAGCGGATTTTCTTACATTTGGAACGGGGGCGCGTCCGTTAGGTATGGGTAACGCCTTTACCGCTATCGCTGATGAGGCAAGCACCACTTACTATAATCCTGCTGGCATTGCACAGTTGACGCATCATGAATTTAATTTTATGCACGCCACGCTTGCGGACCTCGCTGCGTATGACGTGGCAAGTTATATCTACCCGTTTTCTCCCAAAATGACTTTCGGCATCAGTTGGCTCCGTGTCGGTGTAGACGACATCCCGATTACAGGCATTCCGGTTACCACCAGAGCAATTGGTCCTAATAATCGTCCTTATGTCATTGGCACTTTTAGCAATACAAGTAATGCTGTGCTGCTGAGTGGCGCACGGCATCTCACCACTTTACCACGGGATGTCTCCATCCATCTCGGTGCCAGCCTCAAGTTGATCTATATCGCAGCATATCGTAATACCAACGCCATTGGTGGTGGCAGTGATCTCGGTATTCTTGCAAAAACTAACGAAGATAAATCATCTGCTTTCTCCTTCGGTGTCGTAGCGAGTGATTTCCTTACAACTAAACTCTATTGGAATACAGTGCCGGAAAACGAAGGTGAATCGCCTCACACAGAGACACTATTGCCGCGCCTCAAAATAGGTATTGCCTACCATCAGAAACTTGCTATTTTTAACAGTAAACTCACCTTAGCAGCTGATGTGGACACCCGCAACGACTATGAATTTCACACCGGGGCAGAATACGTTCTCTTTGAACTGTTAGCACTCCGCTGTGGGTTTGATGGACGAAACGGCACGTCCCGCGCGATGTACTTTACCGCTGGTGCTGGGATCCAACTCCGCTTCGTTACTGGTGCTGCATTTCATGTCGACTATGCCTATCAAAGACAACCAGATTTAGGCATCAGCAACCGCCTCTCCCTCCGCGTTAGATTTTAAGCGTGTGGTACCCTATTACAGTAAAATCCATAATTATTTATACACTACGGTAGGTGCGGTTTCCTAACCGCACCTAATGCCGAGAAAATAAGATAAATCCCGTTAATTTGGTATAACATGTATGTTAAACATTATGATAGACAAGTATAGATGTGAAAAAGATGGAAAGGTATATAATCTTGTTTTCTTAGTGCAGTTATGATGTGAAAAAGGCAGGTAAATCAATGTTTCCTGCCTTTTGAATGTGCATTGCTGCTTGCCCTTATTTTACTCTTGTAACTCTCCGTTGATATAGACATCCGAATGACTGTCATTAGTTTGGGATGAAGAACTATGTCTATTATTGAGGACGACATATAGTGGATCTGACCAAACAGAACCACTTGCCTGACAATCGGAAATTGTGTCTGCAGGAGCGAGGTGTCCAAACCCGGTAAGGTATGTATTGAAATTATCACTAAAGTCACCATTTCTACTACCACCGCCTTGGTCTGGATTTGGCCGAGGTGTTGCTGTCACCCAATCATGAGCCAGGTGTGCGCTACCCCAGGACTCCCAAACATCGTGATCATCTGAGTTTTCTGCACCGAGTTCTACCCATGTGTATAGCAGATGCTGAGATGCTGACGCAGAACTTTTGCTATATGCTGGTCCATCAGAATCTTCACCAGATCGCGAAATTGACACGTAGAAATCAGGGTTATCTGGGTCAGACCATTTACGTTCTTCATCCGTATCTCGATTGTGCCATCTACCATCAACTGGGCCGCGGAGAGAAAAACTGATAGAGACAATACTAAAAACCATCGCGAGAATTAACAAAGCGGAAAACTTTTTCATTTCAATTCCTCCTTTAGGAATTCATAAGGGTCAATGCCCTCAGAGTGTTCCAAAACTGTAATATGTGATGGAATATTCCGTTTAAATACAATGTGTTTCGGGACAAAAATATCAGAAAATCCGGACAGTCCTCGCGGTAGTAAATCAAGCGTGTTTGGATGTCCCGACAGGCGTTGTGCGACTTTTTCCACGCTGCCATCCGGTAGAGTGAAATCACTCCATGTGACATAGATAGTCCCGCGAATAGTGGGATAAACCAAACCGGTGTCATAATTTATTCCTATGCCTTCAGTACGTATACCTTGTTGCCACAACTTAACATCAACTCGCATCATTAGTTCTTGACTTTTAGACAGTGGCTTATCAAAGATATTCGGTGCTCGGTATCCTGATGGAATTTCAGGATAGGGCCCGAATCCGTGCGGTGAAACACGCACATCAACAGTTTCTTGTGATTGTGTAGATGTGTTTGTTTCTACTGGGTCTATACCATCTACCAGAGGATCAGACATTCCTGTTGTATCATCTGTGGAAACCGCCGTATTTTCCGTAGAGCCAACCGTTTGTGTTGTGCCTACCTGTTTGGTTGTTCTGTCAGTGTCCCGTGCTTTTTTTGACTGCTCCCATTGCCGTACCTGCTCGGCGGTTTCCGCTGCTTGTTGTCGGTCCGGTGCAAGACTGTACTGGTACCACAAATAGCACAAGTAACACAATCCCGCTATAACGAGTATAGTTCCGATACTTCCAAGTATCCATTTAAGAGTATCAGTATTGCGGTTCATCTTTACCTTCCGAGTGTTATAGCAAGTACATGCAACATGCAGTTGTGTCTACAATTAAAGGTTTTGTTCAAGAAATGCGATTACAGCGTACGGAAAAACCTTTCAACCGCCGCTACAAGCGATTGTTAAAATAATATCAAATTTGCAAAAAAAAAAAATCAAACAAAAATTATAAAAATTTCTGTCACACTGTTTCAGCGAGTATATCCGCATAAAATCAAAATGAAAACCAACAGCCATTTATGGACAAACAAACTTCCCTAATACCTTCCTACACGATGCCCCTGTCGCATTCGGAACATTGCCAAAATTCCCCTGCACTGCCTCATTGGCAAGAATAGCAAAAGCAATCGCCTCTTTAGCATCGCCCGAAATCCCTTTTTCCGTTACATCAACAACTGGAATAGGATCAAACGTTTCGGCAAGACCACGCATCATAAGAGGGTTTTGTGCGCCGCCCCCGCTGACGTATAATATATCCAGTGACGATTTTGCCGCAACAAAATGCTTATAATATTCGGCAATACTTTCAACTGTCAATGCTGTGAGCGTTGCAAGTCCATCGGACTCTGAAATTTCTTCAGCGCTTATCTGTTGTAAGCAGGCATCTGCAAACGCTGTGCCAAACATTTCGCGTCCAGTCGTTTTGGGTGGGGACAACTCAAAAAACGGATGTGCAAGCCACGTTTTTAAAAGGTTTTTACACACCGTGCCTTGCTTTGCCAATTCTCCATTTTCATCAAACTGCTTTTCGTTATCAGTTATCTTTTGAACGCATGCGTCTAAAATCATATTGCCGGGACCTGTATCTGATGCTTGAACTGCTTCAAGGCCGCAACCTGCTGGTAGCACTGTCAGATTAGCAATACCTCCGATGTTCAAAAGTCCAATTGTTTGTGTTGAATGGTGAAATAGCATATAATCGGGATATGCGATTAACGGTGCGCCTTCGCCGCCTGCTGCGACATCTGCTACACGGAAATCGGCGATTGTTGGGATACCTGTTTCATGTGCTATCACAGCAGGTTCGCCAATCTGTAGTGTAGCGGGGGTTGGTGCTGAAGGCATGTGGTGAATTGTTTGCCCGTGGGATCCGATGAGGTCAACTTGTGTTAGCGTCATGCCAACCTTTTTTAGCACTGCTAAAACACTTTCCGCGAATATCTTTCCGAGCACAAAATTCATTGTGCAGATTTCATCAACTCGTGCTGTGTCAACGCTAAAAAGGTCAAAAATTCTCTTGCGCGTCTCAGCCTTATACGGGACCGTTTCAAATGCTATCAGGTCTATTTCCGTAGTCAGTCCTGACCCTATAATGTCAACAATGGCAACATCTACTCCATCTGCAGATGTTCCACTCATTAACCCTATAACAGTCTTTTTCTCTTTTTGTAGTAGGTCGTAAAATGGTTTCATGGTTATTGGTTATCGGTAATCGGTTAAGACAGGGATCGCTTTCAAAAGTTTCTTTAACCGAATTGGTGAATGGCACGACGGAGCGTGCCTACTACTATGCAACGGATAACGATTAATACAACAGATAAGGTTCTCGCCTTACCCGAAATTGTTCTATGTCAATTGACCATGTTTCAATAATTTCATCGCACGGTGTTCCTGCTAACAGCGCCCCCCGAAGAGTTGAACTGCCTGCTAATCTATCAAAATGTGTTTCGCGAAATTCAAATTCACTGGGATGTTCATCAATTAATATTCCTAACATCCGGACTGCCACTTCAACCGGTGCCACCTGCTTGGTATCGGTGATATGTATTGCAACGCCGTGACACACTTCACCTTCATATTTGGAGAATTGCGGCGTAAACACAATTGGACGGAAAAGCACACCTGGAAATTGATGCTTGTTCAAGCGAGTTGCCCATCTCTCTTTATTTATCCACGGTGCACCAATATATTCAAACGGTTTTGTCGTGCCGCGTCCTTCGCTCACATTAGTGCCTTCAAATAGACATGTTCCTGGATAGAGTGTGGCTGTATCAAGTGTTGGCATATTCGGTGAAGGCGGGATCCAATGCAAGTCTGTATCGCTGTACCACATCTCACGATGCCACCCTTGCAGCCGAGCTATCTTAAGTGGAAAGTTAAATCCTTGTTCGGCATGAAAAAGTCTTGCGATTTCGCCAATCGTCATGCCGTAGCGCACTGGGATCGGATACGGGCCAACTAACGAAGTGTGATCTGATTCTAACAGTGGTCCTTCTATGCTGATCCCTCCGATGGGATTCGGACGATCCGCAACAATACACTCAACACATTTTTCCGAGTCCATTGACCATTCAAGTGCTTTCATCGTTTCCAGCAACGTGCCAAGATATGTATAATACCGTGCTCCCACATCCTGTATATCGTAGATAAGTACATCTAAAGTTTGGAGTGCTTCGGCCCATGCAAAGGGTGTTGTTCCATACAGACTATAGACCTGTAGCGTCTGTTCCTCAGATCCATTTTTTCCTTGATTTTGACGATATTTGGTGTCTGCTATCTTTATTCCATCTTGTGCTGCACCCCACAACCCATGCTCTGGCGAAAAGAGAGCATCTAAATTGAAGTGATTATTTAGGAGCGTAATATTTTGCGTTAAGTTTTCGTCAACGCCAGTGTGATTTGTTAGCAGACCGATCGATTTTCCATCGAGCCATTCCTGTTTTTCTGTGAGTAGGTGGGTTATACCGAGTTTTATCATCCGAACACTATCCTATGGAATTGGTTACGACATTCAATGATGCCTGTGCGTTGTGCATCTGGGTGAACCTGATTTGTCAACAAGATAGCAGCTATCCCCTTTTCAAGATCAATCCGTATTGAGGTGCCGGTGAAACCAGTATGATACATTGAACCGTCAGCAAGGATATGCCAACCGATACTTCGTTGTTCGGAAGCATCCTGCGGTGTCAGTGGTGTTGCCAATGCTTTTATGCTGCCAGGAGATAGAAACGTGCTGCCGTTTTGGAGTAGCATCTGACAAAAAATAATGAGGTCTCTCACATTAGAAAAAAGTCCTGCATTACCGGATACGCCACCCAGAAAATTGGCATTTTCATCGTGAACTTCCCCGACAATAACACCTTCGCGCCAGTTATGACCACGGTAATAACGACCATGCTGCCCCGATTTTATCATTCTGCGTTCGAAACTGTTTGAATCTTCTGTTGCTGCACAGTTGTCATGCAGCTGCGGTGGTGGATTGTATAAGGTGCGGTTCATAGCAAGTGGTTTGAAGATAGCCTTATGCGCCAAACTATCTAACGCTTCTCCTGTGACAGTAGAGATAAGCTTCCCCATAAGAATATATCCTAAGCAGCTATAGGTAACCTTCTTACCAGGGACAGCTTCAAGTGGCATTCTACCCAAATGTTGTATCACATCTTCAGGTGAATCTGTTTCAATATAGAGCGGTTTCCAAGCGGGTAATCCAGAGGTATGTGTGAGTAGATGGCGACACGTAATATGCGGGTGTTTGAACGCGGGGAGATATGTCTGTGCTGGCGCATCTAACGACAACTTTCCAGATGCAACCAACTGCATGGTAAGTGTTCCGATGACGATAGGTTTTGTTAAGGAGGCGAGATCAAACAACGTGTCGTGAAGCATCGGTGCTTGCTTCGGTGTTATAATACGGTCTCCGAACGCTGCGTGATAAATAACGTTGTCTTTTTTAAGGATAGCAACAACAGCACCGGGGAATATCTTTTCGGTGATTTTCTCTTCAATGAGTGTTGAAATTGCTTTAGCAGTCATCACCCATGAGTTTATCTTATTTTTGGAAACGGTGTCAACAGATTTGTTGTGAGTATTGGTTATAGAATGTGTTAGAAGGCAGATAATTGACGTTGCTACTTTACAATATGGTGAATTATAAAAATAAATATACACCTTCACCCCTCTGCTGGCGAGGTTTCCTAACCTCGCTGGTGCAAAGTGTCCAAATAATTCTAAAATCTACCATATATAGCACGCGTTAGGGTGAAATACCACTGATGAGTGTTCGTAAGTGTCGTCCCGTTTCCACATCCCACAGCTCTACTCCGCCTAATATATTGTCACTCGCGATAGTTTTTCCGTCAGGACTGAACGCTACCATTCTTCCCATTCTCCTGACAAGATCCCGCTTATTTTTTATTAGGCGCTGATTTTCTCTTGTGAGCGTTCGGAGGAGTTGTCCGGTCTTCACATTCCACAGGTGGATAGCACTGTAAATACTGGTACTTGCGATAGTTTTTCCGTCCGGACTAAACGCAACGCTCCAGACAGCTGTCATTTGCTCTGTGGTGAGAGTTCGGAGTGGCTCCCCTGTATCCGCCTCCCATAGACGCACAGTTTTGTCATGGCTTCCACTTGCGATAGTTTTTCCATCTGAGCTGAACGCAACGTCCCAGACGGTTGCCGTATGCCCTATGAGAGTTTGAAGGAGTTTTCCTGTCTGTGCATCCCACAAGCGCACAGTTTTATCATAACCGCCGCTTGCGATAGTCTTTTCGTCGGGACTAAACGCCACGCTCCATATCTTTTCTGTATGTCCTCTAAATGTTTGGAGGATTTTTCCTGTGTCCACATCCAACAGATAGAGGGTTTTGTCCCAACTCCCATTTATGAGTGTCTTGCCATCCGGACTAAACGCCACGCTCCTTGCCCAATTCGTATGTCCTGTAAATTTTCGGAGGTTTTGCCTGTGTGTGCATCCCACAAACGAATGGTATTGTCCTGCACGCCACCACCTGCAAGTATATTTCCGTCCGGGCTAAATGCAATGGTAGCGGCAGAATCTGTAAACCCTGTGAATTGCACAATTTCATTACCTGTCCGGGCATCATAGAGCCAAATACCTTTGGTATTTGCCATCGCGAGTCGTGTGCCATCGGGAGAATACTTTATATCAGTGATAGCGCCTTTTTTCTGGTGTGCTTCCCGCCTTTGGTTAAATTATTTCGTGGTGAATTTTGCGCAAGGATGCAAGACATAAATGTGAAGGGGACGAACAGTACTATCAAAATTGAAGACAATTTGTTTTTCATGGGTGTGTTCTCCTTTTGTGTTGCTCTAAGCGGTAGTAATCGAGTATTTCGAGTCTTCGGAGTTGTCGTCCGGTTTCCGCGTCCCACAGATCTACTTCATTGCTACCGCAAACTGCGATAGTCGTTCCATCTGGACTAAACGCCACCGCACTAAAACCATGACCCGAGTTCCGCTCTCTGAATGTTTGGAGTTGTTTTCCTGTATCCACCTCCCATAGACAAGTGTGGTGAAGATCAGCACTTGCGAGAGTCTTTCCATCCGGACTGAACGCTATGCTACTGACCCAATGCCTATTCTCGAATATTCGTAGGCGTTTGCCTGTATTCGCATTCCACAGGCGGATGGTATTGTCATGACCTCCAGTAGCGATAATCTTGCCATCCGGACTAAACGCCACGGACCGGACCCATCCCGTATGCCCTGTGAGTGTTCGGAGTTGTTTTCCTGTGTTCACATCCCACAGACGGATAGTATTGTCCAAACTCCCAGTAGCGATAGTTCTTCCGTCCGGACTAAACACTACACACCAGATCAATTCCGTATGTCCTGTGAGTGTTCGGAGTTGTTTTCCTGTGTCCGCATTTAACAGATAGATTTTTTTTCTAAATCTCTAATTGCGATAGTCTTGCCATCCGGACTAAACGCTATGCACCAGTCCGATAATGTCTTATGCCCTATAAGTGTTCGGAGGAGTTGTCCCGTGTTCATATCCCACAGACGAATGGTATTACTGAAACTTGCCCTTGCGATCATATTTCCGTTCCTACTAAACGCGATTTTCACAGCCCTACCCGTATGCTCTGCGACTTTGATAGGTTCGTCATCTGTACGGACATCGTAAAGCAAAATGCCGAAGTTCCCCGCCACCGCGAGGCGTGTGCCATCGGGAGAATACTTTATATCATAGACGTTGACTTTCCCAGGTCGCACTTTCGCGTCCTCAAAGAAATCCCCTTGCTGTGGATCGTCCTGCGGGGTTTGGGCAAGGCTGTTAAATGTAAATGTGAGTACTATCAACAGTACTGGCAAAATTGAAAACAATCTATTTCTCATCGGTTAGTTCTCCTTTTGTGTTGTGCAAAACACCTATTTGGGTAGAAAGACATGGATTAGATACAAAATCATTTTAACATTGCGTTTATCCTACTATGCATTGGATTCAATGTCAATTGTCCTATCTGAATCGGGTGTGTAAATATCTTGTCAATTTCTGAATCTCGAATTTTGCGGATGCCGCAGATTTCGCGGATTATCCCTTCATACACGCCACAATCATTTTCCAAAAAACGCTGTTGTCACAAGACACCTCTTCAATCCGCGTCTGTCCGCGTCATCTGTGATAATCCGCGATTCAGACAAAATTGGAGTTAGAAAACCTTCCTACAAGAGAATAAGGTGGACAATATCAAAAACTTACACACCCTGATATAGTAAAATCTGAAAACAAGTTGACACACATAAAGGATGTTAACCCCCTACCCCTTGTCAGTGAGGAAACCGTGACGTTTTCGTTAAATTGTAGTGTATAGGCAATTGTAAAATTTACTATAAAAAGAGAAGGCAGGGTGCGTAAAGTTTTGGTTATAAGTGTCATGCTGCTTGTGGGAGTTCATTCCAATATTTGTCCCAGTCCCCATTTTTCACTAAACACCGTAAGGCAAGCACCGGGTTGATACCTT
>JAGWBU010000022.1:0-30308 GCA_021295735.1 Candidatus Poribacteria bacterium
AGACGGTGGACGCTAAGCGAAAACCGCAGTCGCAAGGAAGCACAAGCCCCTACCTTTAGGTAGTGGGTACCTATGACAGAGATGGACACAGCAAGAATTCAAGTCAAAGCAGGCAATGGTGGCAACGGGTGTATCAGTTTTCGCCGTGAGAAATATGTGCCACGCGGCGGTCCCGATGGTGGTGATGGTGGAAACGGCGGAAACATCATCCTTGTTGCTACCCTTGGGATGAGCACCCTAATTGATCTACGCCATAATCCTCGTCAGGTCGCCGAAAGCGGTGCACACGGTGCAGGTAAGCAGCGGTCCGGTGCTGATGGCGCTGATCGTATTATTAAAGTTCCTGTCGGCACCATCATCAAAGATTTTGACACTGGTGAGATGCTTGCAGACCTGACGGAAGCTGACCAAACTGTTGTAGCAGCACGCGGCGGCATCGGTGGTAAAGGCAATTCTCGCTTTAAAAGCAGCACTTTTCAGGTCCCACGCGTGGCTGAAAAAGGTGAACCTGGGCAAGAACGTGAGATAAGCCTTGAAGTCAAACTCATCGCCGATGTTGGGTTAGTCGGTTATCCGAATGCTGGTAAATCCACGCTGTTAGCCCGAACCTCTGCTGCTACGCCAAAAATCGCCTCCTATCCATTTACAACCCTTAGCCCAAACCTCGGTGTTGTCCGCATTAATCAAGAGCAGAATTTTGTGCTTGCGGATATCCCCGGACTGATAGAAGGTGCACATAAGGGTGCAGGATTAGGACACCAATTTTTACGACACATTGAACGCACCAAAATGCTGATTCATGTGATTGACCTCAGTGCCACAGACGGTCGGGACCCGATTAAGGACTATGAGCAGCTAAACCGTGAACTCGGACATTACAATCCAATGTTGACCGATCTTCCCCAACTCATTGCATTAAATAAAATTGATACACCAGAAGCAGAGGCAAACTTAGCACGCGTACAAGAATATTTCGGTAAGCGAAAAGTTTTTCCTATCTCTGCCATTACAGGTGAGGGCGTAAACGCTTTGATGCAACAGGCATACCGTTCCTTACAATATCTTGAAGCAAAGGCACGAGAACAAGCTGAAACAACGATTACTTTTGAACCTGAACTTCCGCCTGAACCGCGTGCACGGTTTGAACTCCATAAAACTGAAAACGGATTTGTCGTCACCGGTGATGAACCGAGACGTGCCGTTGTTATGACCGATATGGAAAACGAACAAGCGTTGATGCTGCTGTTTCGGAAACTAAAAAAGATGGGCGTAATAAACGCTCTTACTCGTTCTGACGTCAAAGAAGGGGATACAATTCAGATTGATGAATTCGAATTTACCTATAGTCCGAAAATGATTAGATAAAGTGACACAGAATGGAAAAATCTGGTGAGATTTTCACTCAGACACAGTCGCACCGACAAATCAACGGTATGGATCAACATAAGCAGGTTAGAGATCGTGAATGTTTATCTAATGTCCAACGCATTGTCGTAAAAGTTGGTAGTAGCACCATTTCAGACAACCTGCGCATCAATGAATCTGCCCTTGATGGTCTTGTTCACGATTTAGCGACTGTTAAACAAAATGGAGTTGAAGTTATCTTGGTCACGTCGGGAGCGATTGCGGCAGGGTGGCCCTATCTCGGTCTTAGCACAAAACCGCAGACGTTACCCGAGTTGCAAGCATCTGCTGCTGTCGGACAGATTCGATTGATGGCTGCTTACGAAGAACGTTTCCGCCACTATCAACAAGTGTGCAGCACGCATTTGCTCACACAGGATGATTTCTCCGACAGGAAACGTTACACCCGTATGAATGACGCTTTGCATGCGCTGCTTCAACTTGATGCCATTCCTATTATTAATGAAAACGACAGTGTCGCTGTAGACGAAATTAAGGTAGGCGATAACGATACACTTTCAGCCTACGTAACAAACCTTGTCCAAGCCGATCTCCTCGTTATTCTCTCCGATCAGCACGGTTTTTTCACAGAAGATCCGAGACAAAATCCAGATTCGGAATTAATCCACACCGTCAACGTTATTTCGGAGGAAATGTGGAAAGCCGCGGGGCAAGCTGGCACAACCAGCGGTACTGGCGGCATGATTACCAAGTTGCGAGCCTCCGAAATTGTTACTGCTTCTGGGGAAATGGTAGTTATCGCGTATGGTCGAGAGCCTCTTATAGTTACGCGCCTCCTTAAAGGCGAACTGCTCGGCACACTTTTCCTTCCCAATACTCGTATCTCTGGACGTAAACGCTGGATCGCCTATTCACGTCCACCCAAAGGTTACCTTGTTGTAGACAATGGCGCACGAGACGCACTTGTGCAAGGTGGAAAAAGTTTATTGCCTGCAGGTATTCGGCGCGTCGAAGGACATTTTAATTACAGTGATACGGTCTCGTGTTTCACCGAAAATGGAGTGGAATTCGCTCGTGGCTTGATAAATTATAACTCCACAGAAACTTCAAAACTCGCTGGAAAGCAGACGCAGGATATAGAAAAAATTCTCGGTTATCACGATTACGATGAAATTATACATCGGGATAACCTCGTATTGCTTGGTTGATTCAAGATTTCCAGATCAACAATTGTAAAAAGAGAGGGCAGAACAATTTGCGATTTGGACTTGATATATGATATAATTATCTTGAAATTAAAGCATAATGAACATACGTTTGCCAACATCCAGATAGATGAAACATAATAAATTCCCACCCGGTTGGAATGAAAAAAGCGTACGAGATGTCATTGCTTATTACGATCAGCAGACAGAAGATGAAGCTGTCGCTGAAACTGAAACTGCGTTGCAGAATGAATCCAGCACGTTAATGGCGATTCCTACGGAATTGGTGCCTGCTGTCCTTGAACTGATTGATAAACATGTAGCTAAGGCACAGTCATAATATATAGCGTTGTCAATAGACAAAAGGAATAACATGGACAAAAACATTCAGCACATGATCCAATCAAAAGCCAAAAAGGCGAAAGCAGCGATGCGCGTTTTGTCGCGTAGTTCTGCAGATATTCGAAACAACGCGCTTTTAGCGATGGCTGAAAATATTCTTAAATCAAAGGACGATATTCAGGAAGTAAACCGTTTTGACCTTGAAAACGGCAAAAAAACAGAGCTTGCTGCGCCACTCATGCAACGTCTCCTAATTGATGACCAAAAAATTGAGCGGATGGCGGACAACCTTCGACAAGTCGCTGCCTTGCCAGATCCTATCGGAGAAGTTATAAGTATGGGTGAACGCCCCAACGGACTCAAAATCGGTACAGTGCGTGTGCCTATCGGTGTCGTTGGTGTCGTGTATGAGTCGCGCCCTGACGTAACTGTTGAGGTATCTGCACTTTGCATCAAATCCGGCAATGGCGTTATTTTGCGAGGCGGTTCCGAAGCAATCCATTCCAATACTATACTCGCTCGTATCCTCAGCGACACCGCTGCTGCAGAAGGTGTGCCAGATGCGATCCAGTTTGTTGACACCACCGACAGACAAGCGGTCTATGAACTTATCCGTCTCCCAGAATACATTGACCTTGTTATTCCGCGCGGTAGTAACGAATTCGTCCAATTTTTGATGCGGGAATCCGATATCCCTGTGCTTGGACATGCCGACGGTATCTGTCATATCTATGTTGACGAAGCCGCTAACCTTGAGATGGCAACAAAACTTTGCATGAACGCAAAAGTGGGATATAAAGTCGGGGTCTGCAATGCTGTGGAGACCTTATTGGTTCACGAGGCAGTCGCTGAAAAATATCTACCTATTATCTGTGACAAGTTGCGAGATGCTGAGGTTGAAATCCGAGGATGCGAACACACCGGTCAGATATATCCTGCTGCGAAACCCGCAACCGAAGAAGATTGGCGCACAGAATACCTTGATTACATCTTATCGGTTCGGGTCGTTGATAGCATGGATACGGCTATTGACCATATTGAGACGTATGGCTCACATCATTCAGATGCGATCATCACAGAAAGTTACACCGCTGCGGAACGATTTCTTAAAGAGGTAGATTCCGCTGCAGTTTACGTCAATGCCAGCACCGTTTTCACCGATGGTTATGAATTTGGGTTGGGTGCAGAGGTTGGGATTAGCACACAGAAACTTCATTCTCGCGGTCCAATGGGACTTGAAGGATTGACGAGTTATAAATATATTATTTATGGGGATGGTCAGGTGCGTGAGTAGGAACGAGTAAGACTGAAAACGTGATTCAAATATTCCTACAAATAGAATTACCGCCGCCGTCTCCGTTTTTGCGGACGTGGTGTTTCATTTACAGGTTCCGAAGTTGCGGTTTCAACACCCATCTCCACTTTTGGTCGCTTAGACATCCATATCATAAAAAAGATTCCAAAACAGAATAGAATTATACTAACGACCTGCGGTGATGTCAACCACGACAAAGACGATGTTGCTGGAAACACACGCGGCGTCAACCGCCAAAATTCTACGGTAAATCTCTCCACGGCAAGCATAACAAGACTCGCACCAAAAAGCACTCCTGGTATTGAGTAAAATTTTTGCCGTTGTGACCAGAGGATACCGAAGAACGTAAAAGAAATAAGGGTTTCATAGATAGGGGTAGGGTGGACAAGGTCATTTGTTGGAACGGTGCCATTTGGGAATGCCATTGCCCACGGCACGTCAGAGGGCGGACCGTAGTCACCGTCACCAGCAAGCAAACATCCGATACGACCAATACCGTACCCAAGCAGTAGGAGTGGTCCGAGGACGTCAACAGTCGGTAAAAACGGATTAGACGAACGGTGGATAACCCAACTGGCCGCCGTACTACCACCGATTAGTCCGCCATACCAGACTAAGCCGGTTGGAGAAAAAATTTCGTCTAACTGTATTCTACCATCAAGAAAAATAAAGTAGATTTTCGCGCCGATAATCCCGCCAATAGCACCCGCAGCGACAATTGTTATCGCTATATCCCCTTGAAAACCTCTCCTATCTAATTCGCGTTGTATAATTATGCTACATGTAATGAAGGCAGTGGCTAACATAACGCCGTAGCTATGAATGCCGATGGGAATAGAAAAAATTGTCCCAAAATCAATTAAGGTAGGATACATCTACAATTATTCTCCGAGATAGGCTTGCCGGACCCGTTCGTCTGCCAAAAGATCCGCGGAGGGCCCTTCAATTGTAATCTCACTTGTCTCCATCACATACCCTCTGTTTGTTACATTCAAAGCAAGTTGTGCATTCTGTTCAACCAATAGAATTGTCGTACCCTCTTCATTAATTTGCTGAATAATTTCAAAAATCTGTTTGACAATAAGCGGTGCAAGTCCTAAAGAAGGTTCGTCAAGAAGCAGGAGCCTTGGATTTGACATCAGAGAACGACCAATTGCTAACATCTGTTGTTCACCACCGCTCAGGCTGCCGCCTCGCTGTCTCCGCCTCTCCGCAAGCACAGGGAAATAATCAAAGATTTTGTTAAGATCGGATCTAATCCCTGCGGTATCGTTTCGTATGTAGGCACCAAGTTCAAGATTTTCCAGCACAGTCATATCCGGAAAAATCAGACGTCCTTCAGGCACTTGCGAAATCCCGAATGTAACACGCTGCTCCGCAGAAGTAGATGTGATATCCTCATCTTCAAAATATACGCTTCCTTCTACTGGTGTGTGAACGCCAGAAATAGTCATCAATGTAGTAGATTTGCCAGCACCGTTTGCGCCGATTATACAAACCTTTTCGCCAGCACTGACTTCAATTGAAATGCCGCGCACCGCACGGATATTTCCATAATAAGTGTGAATGCCTCTAAGTTCAAGCATCGTCAGATGTTCCTAAGTATGCTGCGATAACGCGTTCATCGTTTTGCACGTCTGTGGGTTGCCCCTCACTAATTTTCTCGCCATGGTCCAACACAGTTACCCAATCAGAAATCTGCATCACCACTTTCATATCATGTTCAATCAGCAGGACAGAGATTCCTCGTTCGCGGATAGTATAGATCAAAGAAATAAGTTCTCGTGTTTCTTGCGGGTTCATGCCTGCGGCAGGTTCATCAAGGAGAAGAAGTAAAGGTTTTGTTGCCATAGCTCTGGCGATCTCAATACGTCGTTGATCTCCGTAGGATAGATTTCCCGCTGTTTGGTTGCTAACGTCCGCTAATCCGACAAATTTTAGCATCTCCTCGGCGTATTCTTTAATTTCCCTCTCTTCTCGTTGTTGTCTCTTAGTTCGAAATACTGCCCCTATAAATGTACTGGAAGTGCGCGGGTGTCTACCGATTTTGACGTTATCAAGGACCGTTAACTCTGTGAAAAGCCTGATATTCTGAAACGTCCTTGCAACACCAAGTCCAGTAACCTCATCTGGACGTAAGCCCGTAATTTGTTTCCCTAAAAAATTGACTTTTCCCAGCGTAGGTTTATCTAATCCGGTAGCACAATTAAACAGTGTTGTTTTTCCGGCACCGTTAGGACCTATCAAACTGGAAATTTGCCCAGCACGCACCTGCAATGTAACTTTCGACAATGCTATGACACCGCCATAGTGTCGACTCAACTCGCGCACTTCAAGAATATTTATAGGTTGATTTGCCATCTTTGTCTCCTGATTTAATCTTATCTTTATAGGATACCTTAAACAGTACAAAAGTGTCAACTGATTTCTTGGTGTGTAAATATTTGGCATAACCAGGTCGCTTTTCTTGTAGGAGGACTTTGTAGAACCGATTTTAGTTCAAATTAAATTAGTAGCAATCCGTTTGTAGTCGCATCATCTTAAAAAGTATGTGTGTTTGTAGTCGCGCAATTCATTGCGCCTCTTTTTAACACCCTTTGAAGTGTTGTTTGACACTTCTGTATTCAAAACTGAAAATTAAATGGTTCTGATGTACAACATTTTACATTTGTAAAATTTGTCAATATGTGTTACATTAATATAATCCAAGTTGCTACCTATATCGCGAATGCTCTTGTAGGAGGGGTTTCTAACCCCGATTTAGAAAAGAAAGCATAAGAATTATCTGCAAGCTTGAAATCTTGTCCGTAGCAACTTAGTGGTTTACTCGGTAAGTAATTTCAGTATTCTATGTTTTGAAATCCCTAAATTCACCCCCTTTATCCTCCTGCAAGCGAGGGGAGGGGACTTTTTGATCTATTCCGCCCGTTCTCTATGTAATAAATGTTTAGCGAGTGAACCACTTAGGTTAACTGTAGAAAGAGATTTAGATTCTCAGATATTGGAATTTCAATTTTGTAATACCATTTCTTTAAAATTAACATTATTGGAGAATTTGCTGACGGTATGTCGCATTCAACCGAAACAGATGAAAAAAGACATCGGGAATATTTGTTTGCACTTGCTTCGATTGAAGGAATTGGAGCAGTTCGGCTCAAACGCTTGTTAACGCGTTTCGATAGTGTAGAACGTATTTTTGATGCGGAACTGGTTGAGATAGCACAGTTGCCAAACTTCAACCCGATCTTAGCATCACGGATCCTTACGGTACGTAATAAGTTTACCGAATTACGCCAAAAATTGGATGAATTAGGTAACCAAGGTATAAAGGTGCTTTTTCCGGAAGATGTTGAATATCCAACACTTCTAAATTCAGTGCCAGACGCACCAACGGTACTTTGCAAAGTCGGCAAATTATCTGAAGTGGACGAACAGTGCGTTGCAATTGTAGGGAGCAAACGTCCCACGGCGGAAGGTATTAATGTAACACTTGAACTCTCGATCCGCTTAGTTGAAGCTGGTTTTACCATAGTAAGTGGACTTGCCAACGGTATAGACACGAATGCACATTACGGAGCGTTAGGCGTAAACGGAACAACTATTGGGGTTATATCTACGGATCTATCATCTATCTACCCGCCTGAAAACCGCGATCTTGCTATGAAAATTTATGAAACCGGATGTATTTTTTCAGAACACCCGTTTCCAACCTCGCCAACGCCTGCCAATCTGGTTTTACGCAATCGAATTATCAGCGGACTTTCTAAAGCTACGGTGGTAGTTGAAACCTCTAAAGAGGGAGGGGCAATGCACACTGCAAGATACGCTCAGCTACAAGACCGTCCTCTTTTTGCATGTCAGTGGGATTCACATAATCAACATAGCGAGGGAACACGTCAACTTATTAGAACCGGCGCTTTGTCTTTCTTACCAGATCAACTTGATAACGTTATTGATATATTAATGCATCCTGAACGGCTTCAGAATCATATTATCGGAACTTCAATTGAACAGATGGGACTGTTTGAACATCAAGAAAGTTAAATATTTTCAAATTTCAGAAAATTTAACGAATATGTGTTATTTTACTTGAAAAATGTATTAATTTATGATAATCTATAGAAAATTTATTAAAAATTTTAATTTTCGCTTTACAAAATAAGCAGAATTTTGTATAATAGTTGGCGAAAATCGATTTTTACCTTTACAGATTTTGCAAATTTTGCTAAACTTAAAGGTATAGAGTTTGGGCGTTGGCTTTCGGAACTGAAAATTACCTATCCAATGGTGTTAATAAGGTTACAGTTCCGCAGAAAGTCCTATTCTCAAAGCATCGTCTATCCTCTGAACTTCACGGAGGAAGGCAAACGAAATAGTCTGAAAATTACTTGACTAAATATGGACATGATGGTAAGTTTCCGGTATTTCCGTCGGAACTAACAAATAACGACACGGGAACCCCATCTATATATGAAGTTTTTAATTTGTGCCCGATTTTCGGGTACCTTACATTCTGATAAACCTTAATTAAGGAGTTACCTACTCATGAAACTTTTTTTTAGAACCTTGGCAATAGTCATCGCAGCATTGCTCGCCGTTTACATGGTTGGTTGCGGTGGAGACGATGAAGAACCTGAACCTGAAGCTGCAGCGTTTCAAAGTGCTACGCCCGCAGACGGCAGTGAGCTCGCGGCAAACGGTAGTATCTCGGTCACATTTGACAACAACCCGGGTGACGTAACAGTCAGTGCTGGTACAGTCGCAGGGTCTGGTACATCGCGTGCCATCACAGGTCCTTTCACTCCCGGTGCACTTGCCCTAACAATTGAATGGACAAACGGTGACGGCAGCCATACACTTAACTATACCATAGTTGCAGCAGACGAAACTGCACCCGAAGTCACAAGCAGCAGCCCTGAGAACGGTGCTGAAGGTGTTGACCCTGCGAATGTGTTTGAAGATGGTATAGAGGTTACCTTCAGCGAACCTGTCACAGGCGACCTCATGTTAATGGACGGCGATGACGATGTCGGTTGGACATCATCAGCTGATGGTAATAAAATCATGCTACAAGGAAATGCCGGCCAAGAACTCAGCAACGAGACCGAGTATGAGATCGCTGGTACAGTCAAAGACGGTGCCGGTAACGAAGCTGAAGTCAGCCTCACTTTTGTTACGAAAGCTAAAGAGTAAATTTCCGACTATTTCACTTACCGGACAGCGTGTCTTTGATACGCTGTCCTTTTTTATGGATTTAAAGCTGTAGGTTTTATATATGAGAGACTTTTTTAAAACATAATTTTATAATTTATGCTATAATGTCTGAAAAAATGAACGGTTTTTAAAATAGCGTTGTCTAAATATAATAGAAGCCGATAGGAGAATTTTTCGTGGAAAGGACTGAAGCCTTACTCATTGACCATCTCCGTGAAGGAGATGAAACAGCGTTAGCACCGTTGGTTGAAAAATATAAACGGATGGTGCACCGCCTCGCAATGCAGATTACCAGAAACTACGAGGACGCTAACGATGTTATGCAGGAGACCTTTATTAAGGTGTATCAGTCAATTCACACTTTTCGGCAGGAAGCAGCTTTTGAAACATGGGTGTATCGAATAGCTGTCAATGAGGCACTTAACTTCGTCAAACGGCGCAAACGGCGTCGTGAATCTCCGCTTGAGACTACGGAAGAATCCGAATTTCATCCACGCGTCCGGCAAAAAGTGGAGATGGCGAATGATCCACAAATTCAAGCTGAGCAGGCAGAATTACGGCACTGGGTAACAAAGGCGGTCAACAGTCTTTCACTTAAACATCGGATTGTAGTTGTTCTCCATGAATTGGAAGGGTTAACACATCCAGAGATAGCGTCAATCCTAAATTGTTCCGAAGGGACAGTTCGTTCACGTTTACACTACGCCCGAAAACAACTTAGAACGTTGTTAAAGCCGTATGTTGATGCGAACGCTGATTTTTAGCGAGTTTTTTTTCCACTGTTGTCGTTAAGATTAAAAAGTGTTAGATAATTCTTGTGGGAGCAGTTTCCAAATATACAGCGAAAAAACGCGGAAACCGGAAAAGTTATGAAATTGAAGTGTAACGCGATACAACGTTTTATATCAGACTACATAGATGATACGCTTTCAGCACACGACAAAGCGAAGGTTGAAACACATCTCCAGTTTTGTATAGTGTGTCAACAAGAAGCCAGGGCCCTCAAAAAGACACGTGATCTTGTTGTTGATTTCTATGTTGAACCTGAGGCTCCTGATAGTTATTATCACCAATTTGAGGTGGAATTGCACCGTTGCATAGAAAATAAAGGTCCTACCTCGCTAAACCAACGTTTAAAAACTTCGTTAGGACAGTTTACTTGGTCTTTACTGACGCAACTTCGTCAAAGTTTTGGTCGATATAGTTTCGCCAGGATGAATGCGTTACCGTTAGGAGCGCTTTTAATATTAATAGTAACAGGATTTGTGGCAACACACCTGCTAAAACAGGAAGTTTCGTCACCGCCTAAGGTATATCCACAACAAGTAACTGAACCGGTAATATCTGGAGAGTTTGCTAATGTCAACGAAAAATCAGTGTTAAGGCCTGATATCTACAATGATCGTAATACAAAGCGGAAGACTCCCGGTGAAATTGGTTCACCAACCCTCGTAGCAGATGCAGAAAAAGTAGCCTATTGGAAATTGACCGAACCTTTAACGACTGAAACCGAAGGGCATATTATTGTTATGCATGTTGACAATGATCGTTCTGTTCCGAGTGATGCTGCTGATACCGAACTGCTTGTTTATGCACAACCTGACATCTTAAGCAGGAAATCACCGCTGCAAATTGATGAATTTGCGACGCTTCCATTGGATATCCAAGTTGCCCCCTTCTTAGAGAAATATCAACGAAAGCAGCGTAGCTCATCTCGGTTTGCTGACAAATTGATGGATGTGTCTTCAGAAATACTTACGACACCAGAACTCTACGATCTAAGTAAATTGTAACCGAATTTCAAATAGACGAGGCATTTTGATACCTCATAGTATTGCCTTGATGTGCTTATCAAGGCGGATCCATAAAAAGACAGGGCGGTTGCCATATTCCGCCCATATTTTGACAAATCAACGGGGCGGAAGATTTTTGAGTTCCCCCTTGTTTTCTTTTATTCATATCCAAAGGAGAATGTAATGAATCCAAGAATTTTGGGCATTATTGGCGGTCTCGCCCTTATAGTCGCACTCCTCTCACCTTTTATGATGGGGAGTTCCAAAAAGGTAGAGCAACTTTATTATTCCGCTAAAGGATTATCTGATCAAGGGGATTATGAAGGTGCGATTGCCAAGTATGAAGAGGCGCTGGAAGAGGCAACGAAACGCGGTGTGAAAACCGAAGTGATTGACAAAGATTTCACTACGCTCGCCAACCTTCAGATTGCTATAGCTTATTCTCGAATCGCGGAAAAGACTGGTGATGATACTAATTATGATAAAGCACTTCAACATATTGAAGAAGTTTCACCTAACGCTACTATAGCCAAACACCAAGAAGGCTTAACATTTCTCTGGGGACATATTCTGTATAGAACTGATCAGTATGAACTCGCTGAAGCAAAATTCATGCAGTTGATTGAAAACTTCCCCAACAGCCTACAAGTGGAGAATGCGTGGTATGCAATTGGTCAATTGAACTATAAGTTAGGAAATTATGAGGACTCACGAACAGCCTTCAGTAATATTCTTGTTGGTTTTCCTAACTCCGAATTCAAGGACGATGCCCAGCTTCACATTGCTCAATCATTCCTTAATGAAAGCAACTATGAACAAGCTTATCCGGAATTTGATAAATTTGCGACTGAAGAGTTTAAAAACCATCCCGAACTACATGCCGAGGCGATGTATAAAGCTGGTCTCTGTTTGAAGCTGCTTAACAGACATGATGAAGCGATTAGCCGATATACCAACTTTATCACACAATTTCCGGAAGATCAGCTTGTCACCGCAGCATACTTCGACCAGGGCTCTATTTATGCTGCACAGAAAGACTATGACAATGCACGCGTTAACTACGAGTTGGCACTCCAAAATACAGCGGACCGAGGCGTCCAATCCGAAATACAGTCTGCCATTGGACAAACATATTTTGATCAAGCTGACTATGAAAATGCTATCCTTTCTTACACGAAATTGCTTGAAGAATATCCGGAGAGCACATACGTTGATGAGGCAAAACTTGGCATAGCCGACAGCCAGTTCCAATTGGAAAGTTGGAATGAGGCAGCCAGTTCCTATCAGTTGGTTATTGAACACGAAAAAAACGCTATGCAAGCCGATGCTGCTGAACTCAATTATACACCTTATTGTTCTTTCCAAGTCGGGGAAGCATATTATAAACTGGGTACTAATCAGCGCGATGCCGGCCAAATGCAAGAAGGAACAGCAACTCTTGAACTCGCGTTAGAATGGTACCAGAAAACTGTTGACGACTTTCCTGAGAACCCTGTTGTGCCGCATGCAATATATGGCGCAATCTGGACATTGAATGACTTAGATCGTAAGGAAGATTTAGAAAAGGTTGCCCAAGAGTTTATTGAAAAAAATCGTAACGATAACGAGTACGATATTCTTGCTGCAGAGGTCCAACTCAGTTTCGCTAACATGAAACGCACTGAATTTAAACAATACGTTGAAGCCGCAGAAGAATACGCAAAGTTATGGGATTATCGACCACTTCCTAAATTCCATCTTATCAAGTTGATGGGAAAATTCTTTGAAGGTCGTTCCTACTATGAAGCTGCTAAACCTGAAGGTTATCAAGAAGGTGATGCTTCAGCAGATTTCAATATGGAATATCTCCAAAAATCTGTTAAGGCATACGAAGCTGCTGTCAACGAGTTTTCTGATGCAGCCTTCAAACCGGGTATTGAAGAAGGGCGCTATCAAGATTTTCCAGACCGTATTTCACAGGTTGAGGCATGTCTCATGAATGAGGCACTTTCACACGAAATGCTTGGTGCATGGGATGTAGCACGACAACGCTACGCGATGATACCTGAAACCAGTGACTTCTATGAACGTTCACTTCTGCTTACTGCAGATAGCTATGTGAAGCAGGGCGAAAAAAGCCAAGCTATCACCTATTATGATTCAATATTGCCGAAACTCACAGATAAGAATAATCTTTCATTAGCGGAGATTAAGCTCGCGGACCTACTGCGTGCAGAGGAACGTTTTGAAGAAGCTGCTGTTCAATACCAAGCTGTTGTTGAAAGCAATCCCACAGGTGAGTATGCCGATGATGCACTCTACCTTATCGGTCTCTGTTATTATAATGCTTCATCAGAGAAACCCGAATTAGCAGAAAAATCTGAAGCAGCGTTCAATCGGGTTATTGCTGAATATGGGGACACTCCTAATGCCATTGACGCATATTTCGGATTAGTTCTTCTCTATCAAGATGCCGCGCAAAAACGGGGTGATACAGCCAAGTGGTCACTTATCGTTCAGACAGCGGATGCAGCCAGCGAAAAATTTGCTAACAGCAGCGAAGAGGTGGTTCTCCAGACCCTCGGACGTATTGATCTGATCAAAGCTGTTGCTCTTGAAAATACGAACGCTGATGATGTTGACAGTCTTGTTGCAAGCCTACAACGAGTTATTGATAATCCTGGAGCACTTGAAGATGCCCGCATGCGATCACAACTCAAAATTGGGCATGCTTACTATGGTAAAGAACGCTATCAGGAAGCGCTTGCTGCATACAATTCGTTCGTAGAAAAGTTCCCAAATAGCGAAATTGCGCCAAGTGCACAATATCAAGCTGCTGTCTGTTACTACCAGATAGCCCAGCAAGCAGACGATGCCGAAGCAGCACAACTTGCCTATACTAATGCTGCCAGCGCGGCGGAGAAGGTCGCTGAAATGACGGATAACGTTGACAACCGTATCAGCGCAGGCTATACGCTCGGGTTGGCAAAGTTAGGTTTGAAAGACACCAAAGCTGCAATTGAAGCATTCATGCAGGTTACTGCCTTGGAAGGTCAAACTGAAGACGAGGCGCGCAAGAATCTCATCTCGCAGGCACACTCAAGGCTCGCTGAATTACACAGTAGCGTTGGGAACTATGCCGCGGCTGTCAAAGAGTATCAGTATATTATCGCGAATACAGAAGAAGATGATCTACGTGGGCGTTCCTATTTCGCAATGGCATACGCACAAGACGAACACCTTAAGGTGTATGATGATGCATTAGCAAGCTATCAGAACGCCATCGGGTTAGCCGATGATGTGGTAAAGGCACAATCCTATTATAGGATGGGTTTGATTTATCAAGATAAACTTAACGAGTTTGATAAAGCATTGGAAGTTTTCCAAAACTTGATTGCGAACCATAGTAACGAACAGAATACTGGCGTTGCTTCTATGGTTGCTGACGCAAACCTCCGCCGTTCTGAACTCTATGTGAAATTGGGACGTTTAGACGAGGCTATTGCAGAAGCCGTTACTTCGGTTGATGACCTCAAGGCAAGTTCGACCGCAACTGTTTCGCAGAAAGTCGCTGCGCAATATAACCTCGGATTTCTCTATTCTGATAAAGCGCGCACCCTCTATCCTGAGGAGCTCCCTCCAGGGTTTGATCTTAAGCCATACTTTGATACAAGTGGATTAGCTGCCGCTGCTTTCTTTGAAGTCAGCAAACTTGCTTCTCCCGTAGAAAAGGCGAATAAACAGACGGTCATTCCGTATGTGCAAAATTCACTTTTCCAATCTGGTCAGATTTACTATTCTCTCGGTGTTGGTAACAGGCGACGCGCGGAATTGTTACTTACCATTGATCCGCTTACAGAGTTTATAAAATATGCGGATGCAGGCGTATTTCCTGCTTCGGATGACCTATCAGCAAACGTGGAAACGGCATTGACATACTTAGCCTCTGCAAACTTTGATCTGGGACGTATGCAGGTAGGACTTGATGAAGAGATGTCTCCTCAAGCTGTAGCTTACTTTGAAAGCTCTGTGAAGGTTTTCAATGATTTGGTTAAACGTTACCCGAATGCTGCTGATGCTGCGCTTTGGCAGTATCAAGCTGGCGAGGCTTACTATACAACTGAACAGTTTAAAAAGGCAATTGCTGAATATGATAAGGTCAGACGGGTTAACAAATCGCATGAAAAAGCCCCTGAATCTTTATATGCTATTGCTACTTGCTATCAATATCTGTCTGAAGCAGCGAAAGACGCAGGCAATGCAGATGCTGAAAAAGCGTTTCTTGACAAACTGTTTGAAACAAACGAAACACTTGTCAAAGAATATAAGGATAGTAAGTTCGCGGGTGAAGCTTTTATCAACATCGGTAATAAGCACTATAATGCCGCGTTGGATACAGATCTTGAAGCAACCGAGCAAATTCGACTGTTCCGATTAGCGATTGAAAACTATGAACGTGCATTAGCTGCGCCCGGTCTCAGCGCAGAGTCCAAAAACACTGCGCAGGGTTTTCTAAATGAGACCGCAAGTTTTCTTGCACATAATGAATATAAGTATGCTATCTCATCGCTTGGTAGAGCCCAAAGAGCATCCAAAAAGTCTGACATTGAAGCAGCAATTGAGCTCTTTAGGGCAATCACGAAAGCATATTCAACTACCAAGTATGGTGATCTTTCTTACGGTAAGTTAGGTGAAGCGTATACGATCCTCGCGAATAAAGAGGAAAACTATTATGCACAGGCATTGTATTACTTCCAAGTCTTGCCTAAGAAATACGCAGTTATAAACCCACCTGACCCTCAGGTTCAGGATGCAATTAACTATTGTATTCTTAAGGCTAATGAGATTAAAGCTTATATGCAAGCTAACAACATTCAGCCACTACAACAAGCGCCTGAGGAAGGTAACTAATAACTTAGATGGGTGAAACCCTTATTCGTAGGGACAGGTTCTATGCCTGTCCCTATCCTATTTTATACGCAGGGAGATTATCCGCTCACAAACAATTTCTCCTTACGTAGAATTCCTAACGTGAGTTCGATATAAGAAATTGGTTCATCACGTAGATTCAAATGAACCAAAGACAGACCCAATGCAATACCCAAAACGTCCGCATTTGCTCCAGCGGAGCAATATGTCTATAGCAGCCATCAAAACCGACGTTTCCGCTCCAGCGGAGCGGTCCGTAATTTTATTACATATAGCACTCCGCTGGAGTGCAGGAACTTGGATATTGGTTTTCTATAGACATAGCACTCCGCTGGAGTGTGGAACATATCCGTCATCAAATATGCGATAGCGCGATATTATTGTGTCGGATTTCTCTGACCTATATGTCAAACTCACGTTAGAATTCCTACTTTACTTTTATAGACCGTATTAATTGTATATCTTTGCGGTAGAGTTATCAAGATCATAAAGGACAATTAGAGGAGTTACTAAAAAGTGCATGATGAATTGAGAGTGCCCCCGCGCATCCTACTTGGCCCAGGACCCAGTATCGCAAACCCCCGTGTACTCAAAGCAATGACGACCCCCATGCTTGGGTATTTAGACGCAGATTTTGTTGATGTTATGGATGATACCGTCGCCTTGACACGTCAGGTCTATGGCACCCAAAATGATCTTACTTTTCCTGTCTCAGGCACCGGTACTGCAGGAATGGAAATGGCACTCGCAAACATTATTGAACCTGGGGATCCTGTAATCGTTGGTATTAATGGCTATTTCGGAGGCAGGATAGCAGATATTGCAGAACGGTGCGGTGCGCAAGTTACACCTGTCCACGCTGAATGGGGCAATATTATTGAACCGCAACAGATTGCTGAAGCATGCGACAAAGTTATACCAAAACTCGTGGCAGTAGTTCATGGCGAAACGTCTACCGGTATTCTACAACCTTTAGAAGAAATAATTGACATTTCCCATCAAAAAGGTGCACTGTTTCTTGCTGATTGCGTTACATCGCTCGGAGGACAACCTGTAGAATTAGATGCACGCGGTATTGACATCGCCTACAGTTGTACACAGAAATGTCTCGCTGGTCCTCCCGGACTTTCACCAATCAGTTTTAGTGAGCGGGCAGTAGAAGTGATTCGGAGCCGTAAAACGAAGATTCAAAGTTTCTATTTGGATGTGACACTGCTTGCCGAATATTGGATGGGAGATACACGAAAATATCACCACACCGTATCTATGTCCATGATTTATGCATTACGCGAGGCAATTCGAGTTGTTATAGAGGAAGGCGTATCAGCACGCTACCAACGACATGAACGCAATGCTAAAGCTTTGATTGCTGGCGCTGAAGCTATCGGTTTACAACCTGCCGCAACGGAAAATCATCGCGCGCCGATGCTAACCACACTACTTATTCCTGATGGAATTGATGATGCTGCTATACGAAAACGTCTTATTCAAGACTACGGTATTGAAATTGGTGGTGGCTTGGGAATCTTTGCCGGTAAAGCGTGGCGAATTGGACTTATGGGTGATGCTGCTAACGAGCAGAATGTCTTGCTTGTTCTAAACGCAATTGAAACGCTCCTTATTGAATTCGGGTACGAAGTTGATACTGGGACGGCCGTTAGCGCAGCCGCTGCGGTTTATCAGAACAGTTGAAATAAGTAAACACTCGCCTGTAAGTGCCATTGAGAGAGCAGTGTTTGTAGTCGCGCAATTCATTGCGCCTCGGACATTCAACATAAGAGGCGTTTTAAAATCTCATAAAACCTCCGTAATGGCATTTTATTTATCAATATTGGTATTATAATGGTTTCAAAGCATGTTTGATAGCCGTTTGGACAGCTATCATGTGTGCGGCGATTCGTGTTTCCCAGTCTAACTGTGTCGGTGTTTCAAGAATTAGACACCGCGTATTTACTTGTTCGGCTAAATACCTTCCGCGTGTCCATCCCTTAGTCGTAACTTTATTGAGTAATGTGATTACACCATTTTCGTTGCGATGATTTTCTATCAAAGGTTCTCGATTGATCGCGCATAGCCCATCTACGTTTTTCACAACTGCATTGCCGATTGGAAAACATTGTGAGGTGCGGCGTTCCCACAGGTAAAACCCATCGCTGTCACTATCTTCGTGCAAATCCAGCGCGAGTTCAATCGCCTGCCTTCTTCCCATAGTATTTTGACTGAGAGGTTTTTGCGTGTCCGCGCATCGTTTACGCTGCAGTGATTCTGCGATGAACGTTGTTTCTGGACATCGATTTGGGATTTCAAACATCCGATTAAGGTCAAGCCCCGCAGCATTTTCACGGATGTTTCGTTCATACCCGTAAGGGTTGTCACAAGGGGAGATGAGCCAGTTGTATGCGTCTAATGGGAATGTGCCAAAGTTGTGCTGTTCACCATCGGCGAGTAGCTCAATAAGACGTATCGCGCACTCAACACCGGCAGGTTCATCGCCGTGGATACCTGCAGATACATAAATCAAAGAAGAACTGTTCTGTTTAGCAGTGTAATGCAAACAGTATAATGGATATGGTAAACCTTTTATTCTTGTAGAAGTGGAAGGAATATGCGTTTGATGCCAGATTGTAAGATGCTCAGACTTCCTAAGAGTCTCAAGGATGCGATTTACGACGTCGGCATAGTTTCGGACTCTCATCCGAATTATTCCCATTCAATCGTGCTGGGTGGTTTTGAACTAATGTCGTAGACAACACGATTGATACCCTGTACTTCATTGATAATTCGGGTAGAAATTCTTGCTAAAACATCGTCTGGAATTCTTGCCCAATCGGCTGTCATTGCATCACTGCTGGTGACAGCACGTAGAGCAACCGCGTTTTCGTACGTCCGCTCATCCCCCATCACACCGACACTCTTAACAGGTAAAAGTACTGCTAACGCCTGCCAGATTTCATCGTACAATCCCGCTGCTTTGATTTCGTTGATAAAAATTGCATCGGCCAACCGTAACACTGCTAACCTTTCTGGTGTTACCTCGCCAAGAATCCGGACAGCAAGTCCTGGTCCAGGAAACGGATGTCTACCGAGTACGTGGGATGGGACGTTTAGTTCTGCCCCGACCGCTCGCACCTCGTCTTTGAAAAGTTCACGGAAAGGTTCAATGAGTTCAAACGGCATGTCGGGTGGGAGTCCACCGACATTGTGATGTGTTTTTATCGTGGCAGAAGGACCTTTGGTAGAAACACTCTCTATAACATCTGGATAGAGTGTGCCTTGTGCGAGAAAGCGACAAGGCCCGAGTTGCGTCACTTTTGCTCTGAAGGTTTCAATGAACTGCGCCCCGATAACTTTTCGTTTCTGTTCTGGGTTAATGATGCCTACCAACGCATCCAAAAATGATTCTGCGGCATCCACGAACTCAATTTTTATTCCCAGTGCTTTGCAAGTAGCTAAAACTTGTTCTACCTCATTTTGGCGTAGCAGCCCGTTATCTACAAAAACAGGGACTAACGCATCGCCTATCGCCTCATGAAGGAGTGTAGCAAGCACCATTGAGTCTATGCCACCGCTGACAGCACACAAAACCCTTTCACCTTTCACCCTTGCTTGGATGTCTGTTATGGCTTCTGCAATAAAAGTGTCCATCGTCCAAGTTGCTTCACATCCACAGACTTGTCTGACGAAGTTGTGGAGGATTTTGTCCGCATCTCGTGTATGCTCAACTTCAGGGTGAAATTGTAACCCGTACAAGGTGCCATCCGAGTTGACCATGGCGGCAATAGGTGAATTTGGGGTTTGGGCAATTGTGTGGAAACCCTCAGGGAGTTCGTCAATTCTATCCCCATGACTCATCCACGCAGACAGTTCCGATGGCAAATCCGCAAATAAGGGTTCTGATGTGGATTTGACTTGGAGTTGTGCGTTACCATATTCCCGCTCTGTTGCGGGATGAACTTTACCCCCTTCTAAGAGAAAAGCGATAAGTTGCATGCCGTAGCAGATACCTAAGACAGGGATTCCAAGTGTGAAAAGCGCTGCATCTATCTTCGGGGCATCTGTCTCGTAGACGCTTGCGGGGCCACCAGAAAGGATAATTCCTTTTGGTGCCATCTTCTCAATGTCGCTAAGCGGTAACGTATAAGGTTGAATTTCGCAGTAGACTCGCTGCTCCCGAATGCGCCGAGCAATTAACTGCGTATATTGCGAGCCAAAGTCTAAAACGACAATAGCATCTCGCTTCATGTCTTTTCTCCGTTTTTAGATATTGGATTTCGGCAGAATTGCCAATATAAAGTTTAAGGGTTTAGTTCGGTAATTTCCTATTATAAGGACGCTTTAAATTAAAATTATGGTTGTGTTTGACAATTTCAAAAAGGTATTCTACATATCACCGTTACGGTTCGCAATCAATAATCTCGCCTGTTTCACGTTCAAAAATTGCTCCGTAGTACCCCGGTGGCGCGAATGCTACATCGTCCCACATCGCTAAGTCCGTATTCGCGTCCTGCAAATAGTAGCACCCTTTGTACGGATGTTCCTCAGATTCAATAGTACGAACGTGGTAACAATGATTGTGGAACTGAATCGTATTCTCATAAATGATAATGTAGCGATCACCAAACAGACTGTGTGCTATCTGGTTGACAACATAAGGATCAATTTTTAAACTGGACAATACTTTGATAACCTACACAATTATCAGGATAGCGTATATTTTGTGCTTAAAGGTCAGGGTGTTTTAGTGATAATAATGTCAATTCTGCGATTTTTTTCTTCTGAATTTTTATCAATTGGCTGGGATTCACCTAAACCAACAGCGGTTAACTGTTTTGCTGGTACTTTACCGCTATTAATCAGGAATGTTTTAATTGAATTTGCTCTTTTATCGCTTAGTGCCTGATTCGTTCTTGCATCTCCAAGTGAATCGCTATGCCCCTCAATCTTGACAGCATAGTCTTTGAATTCATCTTGTAGCAATATAGATGCGAGTTTCATAAAGGTTGGAGAAAATGCCTCATTTAAACGCGTGCTTGTGGTGGCAAATAGGTTGCCACTGATTCTAATGAGTACTCCTTCTTCAAGTTCTATAACGGTTGCCTTTGAAATTTGCTGGACTGCTTTAACCAGAGCCGTTTGAGCCGAATTCTGCTGTTTTGTCTTTTCAATAGCGCGTTGCAGGTAATCATGACTTTGCTGTGCAGCGTCAATCGCAGATGCGTATTCCTTTTTAGCGAGTGCTGACTCGGCGGTTGCGAGTGCTGAAGTAGCCAGTTCATACAGTTCTGGTGCAAACTGCGGCACTTTAGTTTGGGCTTGTTCTGCTATCGCTGCTTTCGCTGATGCTACAGCCCCTTCTGCTTTTTTTATCTTTGCTGTAACTTCTTCTTGTGCCCGGCGTCGATATTCAGCGACTTCAGAGATAGTAATCGCCTTGTCAACAATCTGTTCAACCCCTTCAGCAGTTTGCCGTGCTTCTCCATAACGATTTTCTTGGAACTCTTTTTTTGCCTTATCTAATTGGTTACGTGATTGCTGGAATTGTTGTGTGGCGTGCGTGGCTGCATTTAGAGATTCAGCGCGCGCAACCTTAAGTTGCGCCCGTTCGATAGCAATTAGGGCAGTATTTTCTCCCTCCGCACGGTTTTTCTGTTTCTGAATTGCCAGTTCATATAATTTAGTGGCTTGTGTTTGGGCATCCGTTGAAACTTTTTCTGCGTTAGCGAAATCCTTTCGCTCCAGATGAGATGTCGCTAACGCAATTACCGATTGAACACGTTCGTACTCAGCAGTGTCTACGATTTCTGGATACGTCTGTTTAGCAATGGTGACAAAGATTTCTGCTCCGGAAATCGGCAGACGAATTTCTGCGTGGCGAAGGGCATCTTTTGTCTCGGTAAGATCCGTTATAAGTGAACCCGCATGTTGTTTCCCTGCTTCAACCTCTTTTAACGCTTGCGCAATTTCCATCGTTTTCATCTCATTGCGAATTTTTATCATTTCTATTTCATAGTCTTTTTCCGTTATCACCTCTTGATACATCTGTTCCCGAATTGCAATGAGTTGTGCACGCGCTTGCTGTTGCTTTGCTTTAAACAAAGCGATTTGTGCTACAAGTTCTGCCTGATATGCGAATTCCATGCTTTGAGCAATATCTTCGCGTTCCTGTGCCTGTTTGGCAAATTTTAGGAGTTTAACGGCACGGCTGTATTCATCGGTTGCTAACTGCTCAGCATCTAATTCGGCTGCACTGGCAATTGCCTTCTGCCCATTTTGAAGTTGTGTCTCAAGGAGAACACCATCAATTTCAAGAGACGCGCATCCGTAACTGATGAGACATCCTATGAGTAGTAGCCATCCATAAATCCGCATCGGAACTTCCTTTATTTTTTCTGAGCAGCGAGTTCTGCTTTGAGTTTCTCAAGATTATTGAGAACTTCTTCCGTAGCCTGTTGCCGTAATTCTAATTCAGCCTGTGCTTCTTTAACTTGTGCTTCCTGCCGAACCGCTAATGACTTCTCTGTTGCAATTCGTGCGTGAAGATATGCTCGCAATCCCAGTCGATACGAGCGTTCCACATCACCTGATTGCAGAGAGGATTCGGCACTGGTTAGCATCTTCTCCGCTGAGGTTATTTCACTCACGGCAACATCGCGCGCACCAACGCTTTCCGCAGCAGCAATACTTACCCGCGCATTATCTACAGTTTCAATTCCCAATTGTTCTATTTGCTTGCTACCGCATCCCAATGCAACAACTAACATCAGAAGCGAGGTTATCCATTTCACGCTATTTTCCTCTTATAGTAAAATCTAAAAATACCTGGACATTTTCTTAAGATTAGCGGCGTTTAATGTGAATGCCGGACGCGCATTCACCAAGCGCAATTCATTGCGCCTCGGACATTTATGGTGTGTTTGAAATCCGCATAAGAACAGAATATAAAATAATTATGGATTTCACTATAATTGTAAGATCAAGATATAAGTGTGTCGGCAATCTAACAGAACTCAACACATAGGTCAATAAGCAAAAAAGCCCCACACTAAGGTGAGGCTTTCTGAAATGCGCTCTAATACGCAGGACGTTCTGTGTAAACACTCACCTTACGGCGGTATTTGTCTTTTCGCTCAAACCAGACATAACCATCAATCTTCGAGAAGAGTGTATAGTCCCTGCCAACGCCGACATTATTACCAGCATGTAAATGAGTTCCACGCTGCCGGACAAGGATACTTCCTGCTGTAACATAGTTTCCTGAAAACCTTTTAGTACCAAGCCGTTTCCCGATGCTGTCACGACCATTGCGGGTACTTCCGCCACCTTTTTTATGTGCCATCAGATTCAATCTCCTCTCCGCCAATCGCGGTAATTTCCTCCCCGCCAATCGCGGTAATTTTTATTCGGGTAAATGATTGACGGTGACCTAACTTACGTTTGTAACCTTTTCTACGTTTAGACTTAAAAACGACAATTTTTTTTGCACGGCCTTGCTGAACCACCTCACCCGTAACTGACATGTTTTCAAGATAAGGGGCGCCGGTTTGCAGCTGACCATCTTCACCGGCAATCGCTAAGACAGAAGGAAATGTCACCGTTTCACCAACAGCATTGTCTAACTTTTCTACATCTATAAGGCTTCCTACCTCAACACGGTGCTGTCTCCCGCCGCTTGCAAATACTGCATACATTTACTTTCACTCCTTTTAGGTGTAGAAATCCATTAGAATCAAAGGAATTTTCTATCTTTTAATTTTATGCTCTATTCAGACATGTTATAGGGAACGTGTAACGAGAGCCTTGGACGCACCTATCCGCCCATGTTTGTAATTCGGATAATTACATGATGCCACATTTCACATCAAAAGTCAAGTCTTTTTGAAGGATTAGGTGTGTAAGCATTTTATCACACAAGTTTACCTTTCGAAAAATCCTTGCCCTAATAGGTATAATCCCGAATCACAAAATGTTTGGATGTCCATTGGTGCAAGCGTCTGGAGAGATTTTGGAGGGATGCGTTTTTATTGTCACGCGACTCCAAAATCTACCTTGTGAAAAACCCCAGATAATTCCGAGAGCTGGACATACCCATAAGAAAACTATCTTTCCAATCCGAGCAACAATAACAACTCTTTCCGCCAAAACTTCGTTGTCGGCACCATATACTTCAAGTTCCTGTGCGACGTTGTAAAACTCCAATAAATCGTCATCCATACGTTCAACGATATAGTAACCTTCAAGATCATCTAGATTGTCTGTAGTCGTGTAAAAGATATATGGGACCACGAAAAGCAATAAGCACCCCACTACGACACAAAATAAAGACCTAATAAAAAAAATTACCAAAAATACAAAAATGGATTTGAACTTATGCGCAAACATGGTTTTAGATTTCATACCTGAAGCAAATAAAGGGCCACCAAACTTCAGAAAGTTTTTTGTTATTGTCTCATGATTTTAAATTCAAGCGCCCCAAATTAATTGACCGTGGAGGAGGATGCATATCCAGGGTCACTTTCAGAATTTGTTGAACCGGAACCTGATCTAAGGGTTTGGTCAATACTCCCTCTTGCGCGCCCGCGCGAGAACTGGGATCTTACGTTATCAGCATCCCAGTTTTTGAGGTCCTCGGCATCTTGGCCAGTGTATCGGTCAAAGTATTTATCTGTTAAAGATTTACTTGCCCGCCGGGACCATTTCACCGTATTTGTCCGGCGAGGAGTCTCCACTGCTTGTACGTCTATGGAGTATTCCTCTTCATGATGGAAACCCCAATCGGCATGTACTTTAGCATATGATTTTATGTCAATGCCATAGCGTTGACGAATACTACTGGTCCATTCTCCAGGGTAATCCACGTCGATCTCTACATAGGCGTTGGTTTCTGTGCTCCGCCATGTATCGGGAGCATGCTGATCAATGGGTGCACGGAAACTCTACCTTACAATAAAAGGATGAACAGTTTTTTCAAATACATTACAACCCATCTTTTCGAAGAGTTATAGCACCCTTCATGAATGCAAGATGCAATCCTAAACTTTATAATTCAATACCGAATTTACGTGATTCAAAGATCAATCTAAAAACAGTTCCTCACCGTTTGCAGCAAAGATTCGATAGTCTTCAAGATGCAGGTCTGCATCAGGTTCAAGGGTCAATTCAAGTTTCAGGTTTCGTTTGAGTTCACGGAATTTGGCGGACATCTGCGCGTTGAGATGCGAAACAATGTGATCATTCGCGATAATCCGTAATTTGGATTGCCGAGTTTTGCGATATGCAGCCTTAATTGCTCGGAGCAATCCAATCACAACAGTTTCAATTGACAAAATGGTCCCGTGTCCTTCACAGTAAGGACATTGTTCTGTGAGCAAAGTAGATAAACTCGGCCGTGTACGTTGGCGCGTCATTTCCACCAACCCTAAATCTGAAAAATGAAGGATATTCGTGCGTGCTTTATCTTTGCGCAGTGCCTCCCGGAGTATTTTGAAAACCTGTTTCCGATGTGCAGGTTCGTCCATGTCAATAAAGTCAACAACGATAATACCACCTAAATCGCGCAACTGAATTTGTCGGACCACTTCATCAACAGCATCAAGGTTTGCACTTAAAATTGTGTTATCCGGATCGGATTTACCGACAAACTGTCCCGTGTTGACATCAATTGAGACCATCGCTTCAGTTTGCTGGATGATAATGTGCCCGCCACACTTGAGCCAGATTTTTTCGCTCAGTGCTCGATGTAGTTCTTCCTCTACACCATAAGCCTTAAAAAGGGCGGTGTCTTTATTGTAAAGGGTTATTCGATCCAGCATGTTCGGCATAACAGATGTGACATAATCAACTGTTTCCTGATAACCGGATTGTGAATCAATTAGAAGCTGTTTAACATCTTTAGTAAGCATATCGCGAACAATCCGATTCGTGAAACTCACGTCTCTACTAACTAAACTTGGTGCGGTTTTTCGTTTGGCACGTTCGCGTACTTGTTTCCACTGATTGATCAAGTTTCGGATTTCTGCGGCAAATTCATCTTCGCTCAAACCTTCAGCAGCTGTCCGAATAATAAAACCGCCCTCGACGTCAGCTTTCAAGTTTTGTGCTAAGTCACGCAATCGGTCACGCTCAGTTTCAGATTCAATCCGTCTCGAAACCCCAATCGTGGACGAATTCGGCAAATAGACAACATAACGTCCTGGAAGGGTAATGTTGCTTGTAACACGTGCACCTTTACTGCCAATCGGCTCCTTGCCGACTTGCACAAGAAGTTCCTGATTCTTAGAAATGAGGTCAGTTATAAGATATGGGAATCCCCTGCCGCCACGTGGTTTTTTTGATGGTGTTGCTTGTAAATCTAAAATTGGTAACCCGTCATCTGGTGTACCGTTCTCAGTACTATTGTTATATTTCAGGTCCGAAATGTGTAGGAAAGCATGTCGTTCTAATCCGATATCAACAAAAGCCACTTGCATACCCGGTAACACATTCTCAACACGTCCTTTATATAGATTATTTAAGACAGGTTTTACCGCTTTTCGCTCAATTTGGATTTCATTTAATATTCCTTTTTCAAGAACTGCACAACGTGTTTCAAACTCATCATCAGAAATAAGTATCTCCTTCTCCATTATTAGCGTTTCCTCCTATCATGCCTTTTCGTAAAAAGACATCTCGGTAGTTAATTCAATCATCTCAAAAAGCGGCAGTTCTGCAGAAGAATGGTACGACGACTCAATTTCAGTGAAAAAACGGGTTTAATAAAACATATTGAACCCTCAAGGCACGAGTGTCGTTGTGTGTTATGAAAAAAGGTAAAATAATTTACCATAATCTCTATACTACCAAAAAAAATCAGTTCAGGTCGGGTTTAATGTGGACGAATGACTATCCGTTCCGCGGGGTCAAAGTCACCACTGGTGTTATGAGTTCTCCCATTGAAATACCACCATGCTGGAACCCTCCCTGAAACTGCCGCTTGTATTTGTAAAATTCGTTTGGATAGACGAAATAATAGTCGTCTTTAGCGATAATATAATCCTTGCTCGTGCTCTCGGCGGGTAACCGATATACCTGCGGGTTTGGAATGTACACGGCTTGGTTATCATCGCAAACTAAATTGTTCCCAATTTTAAAACGGAGGCTTGTGCTGGTGTCACGATTGCCATAAGCACGAGTCGCTCGGTTACAAAACTCTGAACCGTGGTCAGTAGTAAGCACAACGTGGACACCTTGTTCAGCTATAAGGCGCAGAATATCAAACAGAGCCGAATGTGCAAACCAAGAGCGAGCTACGGCTCGAAAAGCAGCTTCATCTGGCGCGAGTTGTTGTAAAACTTCCGATTGTGAACGTTGATGCGTCAATATGTCAATGAAGTTGACAACTAATGCAGATAAGCCGACGCGTGTTGCGGCGGCAACCCGTTTTTTATATTCACTTCCTCCGCGCAAATCAAAAATCTTGAAGTATTGGACTCCAGGTTTGATCCTGATTCCGTTTCTTTTTAAGTATTCTTCAAGCAATTGCCGTTCGAATTGGTTTGTGCTGCTACCATCATCTGATTTCTCTTGCCAATATTGTGGATAGTCTTTTGCCAATTCTGCCGGAAATAACCCGCTAAATAGTGCGTTCCGAGAGTACATTGTCGCACTTGGCAAAATCGAAAAATTATACTTGCGATCAATCGAGAAATAAGGGTAGAGCAGTGGCTCTATCGCCATCCAATGGTCGAGCCGAAAACAGTCTACAACAATAAAGTAAACAGGCGTTTTTGCTTGAAGTAATGGCATAACATGTTGGTCTAATACGTCAACTGACAATGTGGGTCTGTCTTGGCTCGCGTTCACCCATTCGGGATAATTTGCTTCCACAAAATCAGAGAATTCGGCATTGCACTCCTTTTTTTGCTCTAAGTGCGTCTCTTCTAAGCCTTGTTCTGACAACCGATCGGAAAGCAGATCCCATTCCAGTAATTTGACGTAAATATCAATCCAATCTTGCCAATTGGGTTGTGATGCCTTCAGTGTATTAATCGTATTAAAGTCATTGGTGTAGCGCCCTGGTATTTGGGTTTCCACTATCTGCTGTTGTTCAAGTACCCGTTTGAGGGTAGACGCAATCTGTGCGACACCAATCGGCTTTACTAAAAAGTCCGTCACCTGTTTTCCAAGGGCGACGTCAACAAATTTTTCATCACTGGACTGTGTTACAAGAATGACAGGTACTTGCGCATTAATAGTCCGAATTGCGTCTAAGGTTGCCATTCCATCTTTTCCAGGCATTACTTGGTCAAGTAGGATAGCATTATATTGCGTATTGTTCTGCTTTAAGAGTTCAATCCCATCTTCACCATTTGTCGCAGGGACAACATCATATCCGCGAGTTTCAAGGAAACGTCTGTGAGGCAACAATGCCTCAATTTCATCATCTATCCACAGGATTTTGTGCGATTTATTTGGCATATCTGTTCCTTTGAAACCTACTAACTAAGAGGCATTACACGGCAAGCGAATTTCAAAAGTTGTCCCATCTGGACTACTTTCGACTAAACGGATACTTCCGTGATGATATTCCCTAACAATTCGTTGAACAATTGTCAATCCAAGTCCCCATCCATGTGTTTTCGTTGTCATACCCGGTTCAAAAATTGCACGTTGATTTTCGCTGGAAATACCGCTGCCGTTGTCTGAATATCGGATTACAACATGTTTTTGGCGGTCATCATAAAGAGGTTCAATTTCAATATGCCCAATCTCTTTATGCATGGCATCCAACGAATTCCGTATCAGGTTTTCAAAAACCCACTGTAACAAATGTGCATTCGCAGAAATTCCGGGTACATCATGAGGCGTAACACTTATATCAATGTTGCGACTGATCTGAGGTAATCGCTTCTCAAAATATGTGAGTACCTCATCAAGTACTTCTTCAAGGTTGACCTCAGTTTTCGTTGGCTCCGTGCCAATCATTCCGAATCGGGTAGTTGTTTTCTGCAGCCGTTCTAAGTCACTCTGCATGTTTGTTGAAAGCTCAGCAAGTACTTCATCTTCAGTTTGTTGACTCCGTTCATCTAACAACTCAGTCCATGCTAACAAAGCAGAGATAGGGGTGCCAAGTTGATGTGCTGTTTCTTTGGCTAATCCACCCCAAATCGCCGCATGTTCATAATATTTTATCCGCCGATAGATGAGAATAGAGCCAAAAGCGAAGAACGGTAAAATAATAGACAGCACAATAGGCGTTATCAATAACCCGTAAAATGATTTTATTTCATAATAAAAGTAACCTTCTTGCCAATTGGGTTCTGTTTGAAGTGTAACGAATGCTGGTGTATTTTGAACGAAGATTTTTGCGCGTTCTTTCTCCTCCGGTGTCGCAATCTCGGCGGTGATGACATCCTTCCACATTTGCCATTTTTGTGGTGTCTTTTCGGTATCAGTAATTGCATAGGGAAGTTGTGCCATTTCACTTGCATCCCCGTAGTAAAAATATCCCATAATCTGCCTATCTTCTTTAAGGAATGGAATTTTTCGCCGCTGATTCTTGCTTTTCATCCGTTCCAATGTTGAAGTTAGCAATTCTTGCTCATCTTGTGTTAACGAAACAGTGTCACTTTCGTTGACTTTCTCATCTAATTTAGTGTCAATTCCCTGCGAAATTTCTACATTTCCATCGGCATCAGTGATAATAAAAGAGAACCTTCGAGATCGACCCTCTGCATAAAGTTCTTGCCGCATTACTCTCAGCAGCCGTGCTTGCAGTGCACGGTCTTCAATACTCGGCAATTCGGCGGCAAGGTTCACAAAGATTTCTATCTGTGCCTCTATATCAGCATTCAAATGAGATATTTGGCGCGTATAATACGCAAACACTAATATCAATATGCAGACACCCACACCGAAATAGATGAGCATCAACCCGCCAGTCGGATAAGTTGATGTAAGGCTACGATTCCACCTCGCCATAACGCCCCCTGGGCAATTTATTACATCTCAAACATATCGGCATATTAATATTATATCCTATTTGAGATGATTTTTCAAGTAAGTTTAACGCGTTGTGCCAGTTAACATTTAGTATATTTATATTTCACATATTCCTCTTGTTTGGGTTTGCATTCCGCAACTTTTCCGATAGCTGCTGTCCTCAAGGTAGGAGGGAACTCCGATTCCCGA
>JAGWBU010000022.1:30318-37496 GCA_021295735.1 Candidatus Poribacteria bacterium
AGCGTATTTGGCGTTGATTCCAAAATATGAACAATTGTGAAAAACAACAAAACTTTCACTTAACTGGCACAAGTCGTAAGTTTAAGTAGACTCGTTTGGCTTACAAGTCTTCCCACAAGAAAATTTTAGCCACATTACCTAAAACCATCTATGCAGTAACTTATATGAGTCAACTTTCTTTGATATTCTTCGTTTTCTTTTTAATCACATTCGATAGCGTAAACTTATATTCTGCATTTGATGCTTGACATCTTACATTACGCAGGATAAAATAAATCAGAGGCATAGTCATTTAAAGAAATCTAAGTAAGATGGGAGAAGCAATGTTCAACGCAATCACATTCGATTTTTGGCAAACGCTTTATGCGGATACGCTTGAAAACTGGCAGAAACGTCAGGCTATACGTGTGGATAATTGTCATAAGTATTTGATTAACCAAGGTTATTCTTGTAAGGTGTCTGATATAGAAATTGGAATGGATGACGCTTATGGGGTGGCGACGTCTCGGTGGCATCAACACAAAGGCGTATCTGTCCAAACATGTATGATGAAGTTTGCCGAAACGCTTGAACTTACGCTTGACGAGACAGAAATTGCTTCTCTGATTATGTGTCTTGGTAATGCATTTTTAGCGTCTCCACCTGTTCTTATATCGCATATTAAGCCGGTGCTGGCAAGACTCAGTGAAGATTATCCACTGGGAATTATCTCAGATTCTGCGTTGACACCGGGCAGTTATGCACGGCAACTAATGGAACGTGACGAAATTTTGCAATACTTTTCGGCATTTACGTTCTCCGATGAAACGGAGCACACAAAGCCTGAAGTCGTGCAATTCTATTCTACCTTGAAGCAGCTGAACGCTAAACCCGAAAACGCGGTGCATATTGGGGATATTGTGCGGACAGACATTGTTGGTGCAAAAAATGCGGGTATGAAAGCAATTCGATTCGCAGGATTCAATAAAACAGAAACAAACGATACACTCAGCGATGCAGTGATAGATGACTATCGGCAGCTGGAAGACATTATCGCTGAACTTTCGAAATAAAATACAACTGAAAGTTCGTGCTACAAATTACTTAACCGATATGCTAATTGACGCCTATGGTGCGGTTAGGAAACCGCACCTACCGTCCGAAAAATGGAGGTAAACCATGAAAAATGTATTGGTCACAGGTGGAACAGGTTTCATCGGAAGTCGAGTCTGTGATGCCCTCCACAAAAAAGATTATGCAGTGCATGTGCTGTCAAGAGACCCTGCACGCGCCAAAACTAAATTACAATCTGTCCAAGAAACCTACGCTTGGAATCCTGAAACGGAGCAACTCCCTTCAGAAGCCACATCCGAAGTGCAAGCCATAATTCACCTTGCAGGCGAATCAATAGCTGGCAGATGGAACGCTGAGAAAAAACAAAGGATACGCGACAGTCGTATCCTTTCTACTCGGAATCTTGTTGCCTCTTTTGCTGATGCCGACACCAAACCTGATGTGCTTGTTTGTGCTTCAGCAATCGGTCTCTATGGCGGCAGCGGAGACGAAAGCTGGACGGAGGAATCACCTGTGGGGACCGATTTCCTCGCTGAAGTTTGCCAAGAATGGGAAGCGGAGGCGCATAAAGCGAGCGAGTATGGCATACGCGTCGTCTCCGTTCGCATTGGACTTGTGCTTGGCATAGGTGGTGGGCTTTTAGATCAGGTGCTTCCGCCCTTTAAAATGGGTGTCGGTGGTAAACTCGGAAGCGGTAATCAGTGGATGTCTTGGATTCACGTTGATGACGTGGTCGGCATTGTGATGCACGCTCTGGAAAATGAAAACATTAGCGGTGCCTTGAATGCGACAGCACCTACCCCTGTTAGAAACATTGAGTTTACGAAAACGCTCGGTACGGTTCTCCGAAGACCGACGATTTTCCCTGTCCCCACATTCGTATTGAAGTTAATGATGGGGGAGTTTGCCGACTTTGTTGTGCTGAGCCAGAACGTCCTCCCTGAAAAAACGGAGGCAAGCGGATACGAATTTCAGTACCGCACGCTTGAATCTGCACTCAAAGATTTACTATAAAAACCCAAGTTGCCATCTATTTCGCAAATGCTCTTGTAGGAGGGGTTTCTAACCCCGATTTAGAACAAAAAACATAAGAATCAGCGAAAAAGCCTTGCTAACTTGAAATCTTGTCCGTAGCAACTTAGGTTATAAAAGGCGGATTTCAACGACAAGAAATGAAAATTCGCGATATTTTGCTTTCTGAATACGGAAAAGCCTCAAGTATTCCATCTCCAGTGAACCGAATGATGACCGATTTCGCTATCGGTTTTCGGGATGGATACGATATTAACCTCGGCGTGGGATATGTCAACGAAAACACAATCCCACGTCAACAAATTCAGAATGCTTGCGAAGCAGTTCTCTCAAATCCTGAAAAATACCGTGCTTCTCTCAATTATGGTGGTGCACAAGGCTCTCCAAACCTGATTGAGTCAATCAGAAAATTCCATATTGACAACCGAATCGGCGGCATAACGAAAAACACCTTTAATACAAAAGATATTGTTATCGGTGCAAACGGTGCGACCAGTCTGTTGGAAAGTATCACGCATCTGCTCCCTGCTGGCATTGTTTTCACTGCCGATCCGATGTATTATATCTATTGCAACGATCTCGAAAGGAAAGGCTTCACTGTTATCGCTATACCAGAGGACAATCACGGACTTGAAACCGATCTTTTGAGGGCAAAATTAAAGGCGTTGGGAAGTGGAAAAGCGGCTATTCAGTTTTTCTATGTTGTGACGGTTAACAATCCAAGTTGCACTATCCTCTCTAATCGTCAAAAAAGGGAACTGGTTGAGATTGTAACCGAACTTTCGTACGAAATCGGACGAAAAATCCCGCTCTTTTTTGACAATGCCTACCGCGACCTTGTGCATGATAGTACCGTTGAACCTTTGGAGTCTGCGTTATGCTACGATCAACTCGGTATTGTATATGAGATTGGCACGCTATCAAAGATACTTGCCCCTGGATTGCGTATCGGCTACCTGATCGGTCCAAAGGGAACATTCCTTGACAGTATCATCCAACGCACAAGCGACATCGGTTTCAGCGCACCGCTTATCAATCAGGAAATTGCAAGTTATCTACTTGACAACGGTATTGAAGCACAAATTGAGAAAGTCAATAACGGATATAGGGAGAAGGCAAAACAGGTCAAAACGTGGATAGTAGAATTGCTTGGCGATAATGTTGAAGGATACAGAGGTGGGAGTGCGGGGTTCTATTATTACCTGACACTTGCAAACATCGCAACCGATTCAAACTCTGATTTCTTCAAGTTTTTGACGCGAACAACAGGACAGAAAGACATAGATGGACCTTCACATAATCCGCATCCCAAAGTGATTTACATTCCCGGTGAACACTGCGTCCATCCGAGTGGGGAGATGATTGACATCGGTAAACGGCAGTTTCGTATCTCTTATGGGTTTGAGGAACTTCCGCAGATTCATGCTGCGTTAAAACACATGAAGGATGCGATAGATTATTGTAGTGAAAAAGTGTAATGCTGGTAAACGCTTTTATTGTCTGAACCATGATTTACACGTTTTTTAGAAAGGCTTGACTTTTCTAAAATTATAACGTATCCTATAACCAAAATTACAGATTATCAATTCTTTCTAAGAACATACAATATTATATTTGATATATAACAATTAAGTATGTTATAATATATCGTAGTGTTAATTATATCACTCGGTAATCAATAGCATGCAAAATGAAAGGACTACCGAGTTGGAATGGCCAGACTTTTATCCAGAAAACTGTCCGCCCGCGGAAGCTGAACGCGCCTCTGGTACAGTTTACCATCTTGTGCAACACGATCCACCACAAACGGAAGATTTTATAACATATTATGAAGAGAATCCAAAGTTTTTTGAGAGTAATCCTCATCTAATCTGTAAAGGTTGTGGAGTTTCAGTTTATACTGATCTGAGAGACATTAGACGACTCAAGAAAAGAAGTAAAAAACTCAAAAACAGACATATTGCCGAGGGGAAACTTAATCCGACCCTTGGTAAGATCCAACACACACCATCACGAAGGAGAAAATCTCATCATACTTGGTGGGTTCCCGTTGGGGTAAAGTGTTGGTTTGTTTTTAAGGTAATAGGCGAATAGAGAAATAGTAATTCAAAATGGAGGTATGAGGTGGCTGATATACTCAATATCCCAAAGTTGGGTAGACTTGAAATTGTAGAAATCTATGACTACTATGATCAACCTGTACTATTCTCCTGCAAAGATACAGTAGGCGATCTTTATCTTGTTGTTGCTGTTGATGAAAACGACCAATATGAAACTTGGCTTTATGCAAAAGTTTCCGTTGGCCGTCTCAATCTTATACAATCTGACAGAATTGACCTACATGATGCATTTGCGAATACCGAAGATGGTTCTGTACTTCAAGTAAAGTTTCCATACGACGAAACCCTACCACTGACTGAACTCGTCAAATCAAATCAGATACCTGAGGATATGCTTCCAGATCCTGGTGAATTTCTTGATATAGAAAGTAACACACTCCCGGTGGTAAGCAATCCAGAAGAAATAGCAAAATCTAAAAATCAAGAGATTCTGGACATTTCACTCAGCTTTGCTGAAGATTCCAAAACAGAGGTACCGATATCTTTGCTAAGTAAAATTTTCGGAAGGCTCCAAAACGTAATTAACACAATTGGAATGACCACTTATAAATCAGATCGTATTACTAAAGAACTCAAACTTAAACTGCAGATGTCATTATTAGGCGTTGGTGCTGGTTCATTCAATATGCGATTCGCTTCTACAGAAATTGATCAACTTGACCTTTCTGGCTATTCTAATTGCGGAAAAGCAATTGAAGTATTCCTGAAACTTCTTAAAGCTGGAAATAATGAAAAGCAACTTAAAGAGTTCCTGAAACCGCTTAAATCAGGAGTTGCCAAGAATTATACAGATTTCCTTAAATCACTCAATGGATCCGTAATGAATACTAAATTCAAGTGGGTGTCACCAATTCCAAACAAGGGCGGAACAGTAGACTTATCCAGTAATCAGATGCAAGAGACAATTGAAGTTCTGGAAAAACATCATGAAGTAAACCCTCCACCATTTCCTATTACCGGTAAGTTAACCGGTATATTTCTTAGCTCGAAAAGATTTGAAATAGAAACTACAGATGAAACTTATACTGGGAAAATTACAGATGAAGTTATTGAATCCGTAAGTACCGCAACACTAAGCCAAATCTACACCGCAGAGATTCAAGAAGTTACTGAGAGAAGCGAAACTACAAATGAAATCACTAAAACGCAATATCTACTTCTTAGTCTCAATAATAATAAAGGAGAGACGCAATGAACAAACTTTATTACGGCGATTGCCTAACAGTCATGCAAAAAGAGATGAAGTCAAACGGTGTGGATCTAATTTATTTAGACCCACCGTTTAACTCAAATCGCGCTTATAACGCTATATATAACGTGAGTTTGATAATTAACTGGACAGGCAAAAATTGAACAGAGAACGGGCATATTTGCTGAAAAAAATCGTTATTGACTTTAAGAGGAAATGTAGAAATCCTAACTATTTATCAAACTCACGTTATATATAAAGACGAGACCGGTCGTCCAATCCTCGATCAGATAGAAGCATTTTGCGATTTATGGTCACTTGATGAAGAAAGAGAACGTTTCATTAAAAATTTGCCTGATGTTATAGAGGATGAGCATGAAATTGATGATAGGGTCGTAAAATTCTGGAAAGTCTGGATGGATGCACTCCGAAATACTAATCCCAAGCTTCTTGCCTATCTTTCTTATATGGTTGAACGTCTACTACAAATGAAAATCGTACTTAAGCCTACTGGGTCAATTTACTTTCACTGTGATTCATACGCCAGCCATTATATAAAAATCGTTTTGGATGGTATTTTTGGGCATAAAAATTTTAGAAATGAAATCGTTTGGAAAAAATATGGCGGACATAAGAATACAGCTAAAAGGAAGTTTACAACGGAAAACGACACTATATTTCTTTATTCTGCTAGCAAGACACATACTTTCAATCGTGTTTTCCGACCATTGTCGGAAAACACGATCAAGTCTGAATATAGACATGTTGATGAAAATGGTCGCCGCTATGCAATACCGCGCGGACGCAAATATCGGCAAGGTGTTATTAAAAGAGTTTACCTTGACACTAATCCAGGTGTAGCTGTTGGAAATCTATGGACAGAAAAAGAATTAACTATGCAGGGTAAAGATAATGAACGTCTCGGCTACCCAACGCAGAAACCTATTGCACTGTTGGAGCGGGTTATCAATGCTTCCTCAAACGAAGGTGATATTGTCTTTGACCCCTTCTGTGGTTGCGGTACAACACTTGAAGCAGCACAACGACTCAATAGAAAGTGGATTGGCATAGATATTGCGATTCATGCTATAAAAAGAGTAAGTGCTATTAGACTCAATGATCGATGTAAGTTAGTTGAAGGACAGGACTATCAAATTAGCGGTATTCCACATACGATTGAAGGAGTTAACGACCTCTGGGAACGCGATAAATATCAATTCCAAAAATGGGCTGTAGAAAGTGTTGACGGTTTTGTAACAACACGAAAAAGCGGTGATGGAGGTGTTGATGGTAGGATTTATTTTTCGATACCGGATAACGAAGGCCTTAAAAATATGGTACTTGAAGTTAAAGGGGGGCAACGGGTAAACTCATCAGTAGATCGTCAATTGGCTGGGCAACTTCATGATGGCGATACACTTATCTCGGGGTTAATCGTCCGAAAACCTTTTGGTAAAATTCGCCTACGCAATTTCTTAGACTACGCGCATACACTCGGAGATATACAAATAGGAGATAAAACTTATCCTCGCCTACAAGTTCTGTCTGTGCCTGAAATTTTAGAAGGCAAAAAGTTTGATACACCCCTCGCTCGCGGGCGAAGAATGAGTGCCCAGGAATCTCTCCCTTTTGATAAATTTGATAAAAACGAATAAAACCTTTTAATTTTTGCATAATTGTTAATTTGTGCCTTGCTTAATAAATTACTATACTTTGGACAATTTTAGTTGTTTTCGTGAGGTTGGGTTAGACAGAAACATCTTAGAAATACATATAGTTTTCAT
>JAGWBU010000022.1:37692-41883 GCA_021295735.1 Candidatus Poribacteria bacterium
GTGTCCAATATTTTGCTTTGGACACCTAACAGTTTCTCAGCAAGTCCTCAAACAGTATGTAAATTGTCCAAACTATAGTAATAAATTAGGATTATAAGCCTTTCTACACAATGGCACTTTGGTATATCGAACTTATAAAGTTTTCCACATATTACAAATAAACAGAAAAGGAAATTTAAAAATGCGATTAAAAGATAAAGTTGTCCTAATCGGTGGTGCTGGCTCAAACATGAGTCGCGCCACAGCACTACTTTTTGCACAAGAAGGCGCGCAAGTGACTCTCGCCGCACGTACAACAGAGAAGATGGAAGATACAGCAGAACGTATTCGCGCGAACGGTGGAAACGTGCTAACACATCAAACCGATTTGACGGATGCTGCACAAGTGGAGTCGCTTATTGATGCTGCAGTTTCCGAATTTGGTGGTGTTGATTGCTTTATTCACGCTGCGGGTGGATTTTTCTCAACTGAACACGATATTACCACCATGGATCCTGAGTATTGGGATGGTGCGTTGCAAAACAACTTGCGAACACTCTTTAACCCTGTCCGTAGTCTCGTGCCAATTTTAGAGAAAAGAGGCGGCGGATGTATCATCACTATTTCCGCTGGTGCAAGAGTCCGCCAAGATGCTAACGCCGCTTACGCTGCTGCAAAAGCAGGAATGGTGGCGACAGCAAAAAACCTTGCCAAAGAATTATACGATAAAAACATCCGTGTCCATGCGTTATGTCCGGGGATTATCTGGGATCCATTGCCAGAAGGAGAAATCGCACCTGTTGCAACACAATTAGAGAGATTAGGCAACCCGATTGATGTGGCGTTCGCTGCGCTGTGGCTATGCTCGGACGAAGCGGCATGGGTTACAGGATTGGAATTGACGATTGATGGTGGCGATTCGTTGTTTATCGATTCACCAATCCGGCGGGAAGTTTTGGCATAATAGAGATTTTATACCAAATTAACGTAATTCGTCTTGTTTTTCCACTCTTCCGCTCCAGCGGAGCGGTATGTTTATAGTCCACGTGGAGTTTTCCGTCTTCCGCTCCAGCGGAGCAGTATGTGAAGACGATGAATCAAATGAATTTGGTATTATACGTTTTTGGTAATCGGTTTTTCGTTAGCAAATAGCAGTCATAGTGCTTTCGGGATGCAAAAGGGACGTAACGTCCACAAGTTATTCTTACTGATGACTATTGTGCCGATGCCTTTTGTTTGAAACACTTAGGAAAAGGTGTTAAAATAGTATCAAAAAACAAGGTGTATTGAAAATGAGACATACAGCAAAAATAGAACTCGCAAATAACGATGAACTCACTTTAGCAAGAGCAGGCTATATGACCCCTGAAGAAGTGCGGCGAATTACTATTGAAGATGCACTCGTTGATACTGGAGCAACAAGTCTCGGTTTGCCGCCATCCCTTATTGAGCAACTCGGATTAACGCCATTTCGAAGTGAGCAGGTACGAACTGTCAACGGTATTACAGAGTTATGGATCTATTCACCCGTGCAATTTACAATATTGGAACGTGAAGGAATCACCACCGTCCTGGGCGTCCCTGAAGGCACACCTGTTCTCATTGGACATATACTGTTAGAAGACCTTGACCTCTGCCTTGACATGAAGAAGGGGTTAATCTATAATCCTGCACATGATGGCGAATGGATGACAGAACTTTATCATAGTGAAATCTGAAATATCTGAACACCACTTATCGGCACTTGTTCATCAACCATCATCTTTCTCATTAATTTGCTCAAGATGTTTCGCTATCTTGTATAGACTTTCCGCAATATCCTTTAGTTCTCCGCGTATCATTAAGAGAATAGCCGAAAGTATAATAGATGAGACAAAAATAACCAGATCCATAAGTTTTTGATATTGGTTTATCTTCCTTTAATTGAATAATTGAATACATTTCAACTGGCAGGTTCTTGGAGAATATGAGGGCAATTAGAGGCAGCATCGTATTGTAATAATTGGCTATCTCTATTTATCAATCTTTATCTTTCTCGTCGGTTTGCTCAAAGTGTTTCGCAATTTTTGACAAACTCTCGCCATTACTCTTTAACGTTTTAGATATCTGTCCTAAAATGATCGTAATATTAATCAGCATTCCAATAATTCCACCAAGAAGCATACCAAATGCAATCTCTGTTGTCATTTCGTTAGTCCCCTGAAGTTAAATAGATTCTAAATTAATATTTACCACCGTACTTCACAAAATTCCTCATAGTCAATAAGTTCTTTAATGGTAGGATTCTCACCACACATTGGGCAGTTTTCGTCTTGACGGAGTTTCAGTCGCTTGAAATCCATTGTGAGCGCGTTGAAAAGGAGGAGGGTTCCGATCAACGACTCACCAATGTCTAAAAGAACTTTAATCGCTTCAATAGCTTGAATTGTGCCGATAATACCGGGTAACACACCGAAGACGCCTGCTTCTTGGCAACTCGGTGCCATCCCCTGCGGTGGCGGTTCAGGAAAGATGCATCGGTAGCACGGGCCCTTACCCGGATAAAGCACGGTTGTTTGTCCTTCAAATTGAAAAATACTACCGTGCACAGTTGGTTTGCCAAGCATGACACACGCGTCGTTGAGAAGATAGCGCGTCGGAAAGTTATCGCACCCATCCACAATCAAATCGTACTGTTCCAATATCGCAAAAGCATTTTCTGAATTGATACGTTCGTTGTGAGGGATTACCTTAACATCTGGGTTCATTTCTGCGATAGTGGCTTCTGCGGATTTTGTTTTCGGGATACCAATATCACTGGTGCCGTGTAGGATTTGGCGTTGCAAATTGCTGAGGTCAACCACGTCATCATCAATAATGCCAAGCGTGCCAACCCCTGCCGCGGCAAGATAAACACCGATAGGCGAACCGAGTCCGCCTGCCCCGATAAGCAGCACTTTTGATTCAAGCAGCTTCGTCTGTCCTATCCCGCCAACTTCTTTGAGGATAATGTGGCGACTATACCGCTCAATCTGTTCATTCGTAAAGTTAAACATCTTATCCTCCGAGATTAGAGAGGAGTTCTGAAATCGGTTTGCCTGAATTCGCAGAGATTCGCACTGCGAAACGTTCGCGGACATCCTCAGAGGTGCGTTCTATCGTGAAATCATCACCACCGTACATCTGTTTTAGAACAGGTTCAAGGTCTGCTTGAATTATTTCTGCTGCTTCTGCTGTATTCGGTGCAATGTGGCGGTTGTTTATCATAAATAGAATGTCTGAACCGTTGAAATGGATAGCATTTTCCAATTCTTCTGATGCTTCAAGTAGTTCACATTTAGAAAGCGTTTCAGTGAGCGCTTGGCGAATCTTGTCAGCGTTATCACCTTCCACATCATGCTTTCTGTTGTAGAGAAATCCGGGTTGATGATAGGCGTTGTCAATGCTATAGTTGGCTTGCTTCAAAATCAATAGCACACCCGGTCCCGCATCAACGTGTGAATAGTCAGCATAGTTCAGATAATCTTCAGAATCAGCCTCCTCCATCCAGCGGTTGAAAACCTTGATGAAGTTGGTGTAGTTGACCTTGCTATCTTCGGTTGTAAAAACCTTAATATTAATCTGCTGTAAATCCATTCGAATAAAAGTTTCCTTTCGTGAGTAAAATCGTTCGGAGATAAAACCGCCCTATCGGACAAGAATTGAAATTCAGTTATGTAAGCGGTAGTTCTCCGACATTTTGTCCATCAACGCTTACAACTGTGACATCATCTGCATCTATCCAGAAAATTTTTCCTGTGCTATCACAAACACAGACCATTGCGTATTGTCCTTCGTCTACATCAGCCAGTAAATTACCCAAAAAGACGTTCGGTTTTGAAGACTGAAAAACACCAAAACCTGTACCAAGTAAGCAGTAATTTTGCCTGTTGTATTGTGTTTTACGATTGTTGCCATCTTTTTCCTTAGAAAGATTATGTATGTTCGCACGACTGCCCATGTTCTATTTTCTTGAGCAAGTCTATCTCTGACAAGTTCAGTTTTAGTCTGAATAAATACAGGGGTGAGGTGCATTACGTAACATATATTGGGAATTTGAAGATATTGGAATGTATTATACTTTAATTTGAAAAAAAAGTCAATTTTAATGAAAGGATGGGTGTGTAAATATTTGGTTACATAGGTTCAATTTGCAATGATTACGCGGCGTTTTCCACTGTAGGGCGGGGTCCC
>JAGWBU010000022.1:41945-77972 GCA_021295735.1 Candidatus Poribacteria bacterium
GTGCCATGCAACAGGCAGGCACGGAAACCCGCCCCTACAATAGGAGTTGTGCGGATTTCTACAAAAACTTTACACACCCGAAAGGATGACTAAATTACGGACTGTTGCTTAAAAACGGGGATTATGATAAATTGAAACCCTATCTCGTTAATTACCGCTACAACGCGACTTTCACTTAACCACCACATTAGGTAGTAGTTGAGGAGTTATATGTAATGAGAGACACCAATAGAACGCCTCTGCAATCAGAATTGGAAGAGATGCAGGTCTACGGTGAAACGCGGGTGGGTTGGGACGAAAATACGCCTCCCAATGAAACCGTGGATGCTGATGGCAATCTTTTACCAGAAAATCGTGGGTTTGGTGTATCAGATCCGAATTCGCCTAAATGTCGAATTTACGATGATCCAGAGGTAGAAGCACTCAGAGCACGTTTGCGTCAACGTAACGGGATTCGCGGGCTTGAGATATGTGAACCGACTGAAGTGAAAAAAGCTGCTCGGATATTTCGTCGTGACGGTTTTGTTGTGGTCAAAGACCTGCTCAATGCAGAACAGCTCGCTCGTTGGCGAGAAGGGTGTGCCGAGGCACTACGAGAAATCCTTTCTATTCCCGGACAAGGAAATAGAAAATATGTAACTGAGACGGGTCGTTTGCCACATAGATACAGTTATGGCACATCTTCTGCTTCAAGGCAGATGCTGCATCATCCCGCGTGGGCGAGTATGATTGGCTTGCCGACAACAACACCGATTGTCACCGAAATATTTGGCTCATCCGATTACCGCGTGTGGGGATCTGGAGGCGACCTCTGCCTTCCTGGCGCAATTGAGTATCAACATCTACATCCTGATGGGCGAGATCCGCAGCATCTTTCGGAAGCGCGGATTGAACAAGCGAAACGCGTTGGTGTTGAATTGCATAAAGATGACTCTGGAAATCTCAGTGTCCCAACGCAAAAACTTATTATGGAGATGACTCCGCCGACCGTGACGATTAACTTCGTAATGTGTGATCTGACATGGGAAAATGGTCCGATTCGTCAGATTCCGGGTACGCATACTATGCAGCAAGCACCTCCATCTCCTGCCGATGAACCAGAATGGATGCGCCACTCAACGCTTGTCGGCGCTACTGCTGGTTCAGGTGTTTTTCGAGATAATCGGGCATGGCATGGTGCGACACCGAATCTGTCAAAAGAAATTCGGGCGTTGCCAAATGTTGAGTATGCAGCGCCGTGGCGAACACCGCAAGGTTTTACCAAAAGTATGCCACATGAAATCTGGGAAACTTTAACACCTTATACACAAAAACTGTGCAAGTGGATTAAAGCAGATCCAGGAGTTTGGCCAACAGGGGCAGGGATCATGCATCCGCTTGCGAACAAGCGTGCAGAAGCAGCAAAAGCACAAAATAGTTAGAAGGAGAAAACAATAGATGTTAAATTGGGGCGTTATCGGTGCTGGTGGCATCGCCTATGTATTTTGCAACGGAATGCGTTTTACAGATACTGGACAGATTTTTGCCGTTGCCAGCCGAACTGAGTCAAAAGCGGAGAGATTTGTTAACGATTTTGAAATTCCACGCCAATACAGCGCTTATGAAGAACTTTTGGCAGACGATGATATTGACGCAGTTTATATTGCAACAATTCATCCATTTCACGCTGAGTGGGTAATTAAGGCTGCTGAAGCAAAGAAACATATTCTGTGTGAGAAACCGATAAGCATGAATCACGCGGAAGCTGCAGCAATGGTTGAAGCAGCGCGTAAAAACGATGTCTTTCTGATGGAAGCGTTTATGTACCGTTGCCATCCGCAGATACAGAAAATGGTTGATTTAATTCAGGATGGGGAAATCGGTGAGGTGCGTTTTATTCATGCAACGTTTGGTTTTCAATCAAATTTCAATCCGCAAAGTCGACTTTTCAATCGAGAAATGGGTGGCGGTGGTATCCTTGATATCGGGTGTTATACTGCCTCAATGGCACGCAAAGTGGCAGGCGCTGCTGCCGGCAAACTTTTCTTAGATCCGATTTCTGTGAAGGCGAACGGAAAAGTGGGACCAACAGGTGTTGACCATATTGCGGCGGCAACACTCAAATTTGAAAACGAAATCGTTGCACAGATAACGTGTGCTGTTGAGTGTAACATCGGAAGTAGTGTCACTATCTATGGGTCTGGTGGAATTATAACGATTCCAAGCCCTTGGCTGCCCTCATCACCATGTCGTGGCACCAGAACGCCTATACCGCCTGATACGCCTATTCCTCCAAGCCAAATTGTCCTCAACTCGTATCAGCGCGGAGAATCATCCGAGATAACCGTTGAAGCGGACCGTGATCTCTTTACCTACGAAGCAGATATGGTGGCAAACCATATCGCTGATCGGCAAGCCCCTGCAATGTCTTGGGATGATACATTGGGCAACATGCAGCTATTAGACACCTGGCGCGAAGAAATAGACGTTGTTTATTGACGTTATTTTCCTGAAATCTAATAATACCTATACATTTTACTTTAGACTATCAGCGTTTGTAGTCGCGCAATTCATTGCGCTTCTTACATTGATAACGTTCGGTTTCATATTATGAAATGCCCTATGAATCAAAGAGGACAAAAAGAACATGTTAACAATCTGTTACGATCCGTACGCTGGCACATTAGGAAAATTTACCCGTGCTGAGATTTTTGACCTTGTCGCCGAAGCAGGTTACGAAGGCATCAACATTCCCGTGAATTCCGCTTTTCTTGGTGAACTTTCAACTGCGGAAATAGAGGATGTAGTTGACCTTGCTGACCAGCACAACCTCGTTGCACCAACAATTGGTTTCGGCAATCACATATTGACAACCCCCGCCCGAAAAGATGAGGCGTTACAACACTTTGAAATTGTGCTTGAAGTTGCACGCCAATTTGATGCTGACTTTATTGGGGTGTGGGTAAACCCATCGGTGGATGTCCCGCGCCAAGATTCTCTGGATGCACTTGCCGATAACCTGTCTCAGATGATACCTGCTTGTCAGGAACACGACATAAAAATCGCTCTTGAGTTTGAGAAGGGATGCCCACTGGATAACTATCGCGAAGGTGTAGAGTTCATATCAGACACAGGATTACCTGTTTATTTGACGTGCGATACCTATCATCTTAACAACGATGGCGCGGATCCGCACGCTGCAGCACTTGCGATGGAGACGTGTTTAGGAGATGTGCATGTATCAGGGAGCAATCGTGGTGAGCCGGGAGGCGGTGTCTTCGATTTTGAGACCTTTGCGAAAGGTTTGAAGGAGATCAATTTCTCGGGTCCGCTTGTTGTCCAATATAAGATGGAAGATGTGGCGAGCATCAAACGTAGTTGTGAATTTACACAAAGGTTTCGAGAGATGATACTATCATAAAGCGGCATTATGGACCAAATGGTTTCGTGAACATACCCTAAGGTTCAAGAGATAGAGGTTTGAGTTCATTCTGTCCCGGTTCATACAGATACGCTTTTCTACTGCTGTCGGAAAAATATTGTGCATAAACCGCTTTCCAGTCGCTATTTGTCAACTTCCATCGTGGTGCAGGACCGAGTTTAAAATAGATAATATCTGCTTCTTCTAAACTCTGAAAAGGATAATCCCCGATCGGTGCACCTCGGTGTCGAGATACGAAAATAACGGCATTGTGAATGTTTTGCTCCTCTACCATCGGTGGCAGCTTCTGGTAGACATGACCCCAATTCTGATACACTTTCCCGATGCGTACATAAGTTTGCACCGTGTTTATACTAATCAGAACTGAACATGCTCCAGCAATGTAAAATATCACTGCAACATAACGTATCACTGCAACATCCGTAAGTTTGTTTTCCAAAATCGGCTTTTTGAGTCGTTCATAAAGTATAAACATTCCTTTTGCTGCCAGCGGAATGAAACCGAGGAATATTGCCTCTGTGTAGTAGCGCGCATTGACCGGTGTAAATCCCCATGTTGACCCTTCAAAATAGAAAAAGGCGTAAAGCAACAGACTCCCCAAAATGAAAGCAACACATAACACATCATATCTGTTTCGTGAGGCATGGAAAAAGGGTATGAGGACAAAAAACCACGGTAGAAGTAATGGTAAAAAGTCGATCATAAAACCAATTGAAAACTCAGCTTCTTCAATCAATCTGGGACGATAATTACCCCATCCAAATGCGTTGAAACTGATGCATGGGAGAATGTGTCGCCATGTCCTTTTGATTGCCCATTCGGGTTTAAAATCAAATGCGCGTTCAAGGTCTGGTTCGTAGCCTTCCGTCCGTTTACCGAACCCTATTTTATCGTAAGGTTGCGCGGCGGTATGCGTAAACGTGAACGGGTTCCCGGTAAAATGGTGATTCCATGCCATACACACCAAAATCATGGTAGTAAATGGAATCAAGAAAATCCCCAACCGGGATACTAACTGCCTGCGTGTAGGTAAATTGTTCTGATTTTGCGTTTCCGTTTCACTGGACTCACCTGTCAATCTCGGCTTATACAGATGATAAAGCGCGAAGCCCGCACCGACAACGCCAAAAACGATAGCAGAAAGCGGTCGCGTGTTGAAAGCATATCCCAAAGCAAATCCTGATAGAAGCGGATAAAGGACATTACCTGTACCGTTTAAGGTGCGGATCAGCGCAAATAGATAGAGCGCAAGATAAAATCGACTTACCGGTTCACTAAACCATGTGGATCCCATACCTGCAGTAGCAGGTGAGATAAGCGCGATCACAGCAGCAATAAGCGCAATCGGTTTACTGTATGTTTCTCTCACAAAAAGAAAAAGCAGGAACAGTGCACCACCTGTTGCAAGCGCAGGAATAAGCCACGGGGCGTTGACAAACACCCCAAACATTAGCATCAAGGCATTGCCGAACGGATATTTGGAATACCATTTGCCGTTTAATATGTTAATATGCGGTGAAGACGAGAACCCGTGTTCGGGTGGCGCAGGCATTGAGATTTTACCCTCTGCAAATAGCTTCGCCTGAAATAGATACGACACGGTGTCGGGTTCAAAATAGGAAAAGTTGAGATAGATGCCGCTTAGTATGATTGAAAACAGTACACCGAGTATAGAGATAATAAGAATAGTTTTATTTTTCATTTGTTTGTAAATTTATACCTGCTGTAAACAGTCATGTGTGTTGTCACTGATCCGATTCCAGTTCTCTTGCCTTCTTGAAATCCTTTTTCGCTGCCTCATGCTGTCTGAGTGCTTTCTTTGTCTTTCCGCGCCAAAAGTAAGCAAGGACATACTTCGGGTTAATCTTTATTGCATCCGTATAGTCGTCTATCGCTGTTTGGTAAAATTGTTGTGCCTCTGTTACATTTCCTTGTTCTGCTTTAGAATTTCCGAGGTCATGCTTTGCTACCCCACGATTGTGAAAAGTGCCTGCATCGTCAGGGTTTAGTTTTATAGCGTGTGTATAGTCATCTATTGCTGCGTGATAAAGTTTTTCTGCTTCTATTACATTTCCTTGTTCTTCTTTAGATTCACCGAGGTCATGCTTTGTTAACCCGCGATTGAAATAGGCATGAGTAAACTTAGGGTCGATCCTGATAGCATGTGTATAGTCATCTATTGCCTCTTGAAAGAATTTCTGTGCTTTTGCTAACTTTCGACTTTTACCTGCTTTAGCTACACCAAGGTCGTGCTTCAAATACCCTCGGTTTTGATAGATAATAGCATCTTCAGGACCTAGCTCAATTGCTTTATCATAATTGACTATTGCCGCCTTAAGATTCTTACGGGATTCATACACGTTTGCCCGCTCGTAATAAGCGAGGGCAAATTCAGGACTTAGTTGGATGGCTGCGTCTAAATCAGTTATTGCCCCTTCATAATCTTTTTGTGTGTGTTTAATGTGCCCTTGAACAAAGTAGGCATAGGCCTGGATCAGCTCCCGCTCCTGCCACTCTTCCAAAGATTCAGTTAATTCTGACCGCGCGAGCAATGCCTTAAGTGTATTTGAGGGGATAGCACGACCGTAATTGCCTGACTGTGCATTAATCCCTATAACTTCATCCTTACTGTTTAGCATAGGAGCACCACTGCCTCCTGAAGAAGTATTGGCTGTTGTTAGGAGCCATTTGTCGTTGTTTCGGATGTTGTGTACTTTCCCCTTGGTGACCTTGTATTTTCCTGCGGGGTACCCCACAGTAACAATAGATTCCCCAATTTGGATCGTATCACTGTCGCCTAAAGGTAACGGCGTACCTTCACCGGAAATCTTTAGGACAACGAGATCGTTTTCCACATCAAACGCGGTTACATCCACAACTTCCCAAATTGTTTCTTCGTCCTTGAGTTTAGCGAAAACGGGACCGGGTCTGGCTACGACATGTATATTTGTCGCAATCTTGTCTGTGTCCACAAAGAAGCCGCTACCGGTGAAAAATCCACTTGAAACACTGGTCCAACCTGCCACGTGGACTGTGGAGGCATTGCCTTCCTGAAATTCTATGGGTGCTATTGGCACATCAGCATCCTCTGAATTTTTCAGTTGGATGGATTTATAATAGTCTGTGATGCCTCCTTGGTACAAGGATTTTATTTTACTTGCATTGCCGCTCTCAGATTCGACATCTCCAAGTGCTGCTGCCGCTATTCCACGATTCCTATAAGCACCATAATTCCCAGGTTCTATTTTGATCGCTTGAGTACAGTCTTCAATCGCCTCTTGATATAAATATTGTGCTTTTTCCGCATCGCCGCCATTGAATTTGGATTCGCCAAATTTTATCCTTGCTCCTCCGCGATTACTGTAAAGTCCCGCATCCTCAGGATCAATTTTGATAGCGTGTGTATAGTCGTCTATCGCACCAGAATAGTCCTCAATCCGAAACTTTGTGCTTCCGCGATTGTTGTATGCTCTGGCATGTTCAGGATTTAGTTTTATAGCGTGTGTACAATCATCTATCGCACCCGCATAGTCATTTATGTAATACTTCGCCCTTGCCCGCTTGTAGTATGCGGGAACATGCTCAGGGTTTAGCGTGATGGCTTTACCAAAGGCAACTATCGCGTTTTTATAGTCCTTGGCAGCGTATTTTTGTTCACCTTGACTGTGGTGCCCCTCAGCGCGGATAACTTCCCGCTTCCGCCACTCTACCAAAGATTCCAGGGGCACCGATTGTGCAAGCAATGCCTTAAGCGCGTTTGAAGGAATAGCGTAGTTGCCAGAATCGTCACCATATCCGACAGCAATACCGATCACTTCTCCCTTACTGTTCAGCACAGGGCCGCCACTGCTTTCCTTAGAAACAGAGACTTTCACTTCAAACCATTTATCACTTTTTTGCCTGTAATCTATAGTTCCAGTTGAGGCTTTGTATTTACCATCAGGATATCCTATTACAGAAACAGACTCACCGCTTTGAACCGTATCACTGTCACCTATCGGCAATGGTGTGCCTTCACCAGAAAGTTTTAAAATGACGAGATTGTTTTTCACATCAAACGCTGCAACACCTTCAACTGCCAAGATTGTCTCTTTGTCGCTAAGTTTGGCGAATACGGGTCCGGGCTGTGCGACAACATGGATATTCGTCGCGATTTTATCCGTGTCCACGAAAAAACCACTACTAAAACTTACTGCATCTCCAAATTTACTCACCAAACGGACTGTAGAATCTTTTGCTTTTTGGGTTGCTATGTCTGCTGGTGGGACTACAGTTTTTTCAGCAACCTGCTGGGGTGCCTGTGCACAGGATAGGAGAAACGCAAAGGTTACCAATAAACCCAGGAAAGTTTTGATGCTGTACTTCATAAGATATAAATTTCATCTTTGTAGACTAATACCTGATCGTAGACAGGCACGCGTGGTATCATTTTTCGGCTTCCAGTTCTATCGCCTTTGTAAAGTCCTTTTCTGCTTCATCAGACTGTCCAAGTGCTTTTTTTGCGTTTCCACGATTATAGTGAGCAAGCACATGCTTTGGGTCAATCTTGATTGCTTGTGTATAATCATCAATTGCTTTCTGATAAAGTTTTTTCGCTTCTGCTATACTGCCTTTTTCCGCTTTAGATTTACCGAGGGCCGTTCTCGTGAGTCCCCGAGAGAAATAAGGGAAAGTATATTTAGGGTCAATCTTAATTGAGCGTGTATAGTCATTAATTGCTGCTTTATAAAGTTGTTGTGCTTCTGCTACATCACCTTGACCTGCTTTAGATTTTCCAAATTCATGCTGTGTCCACCCTCGATTATTGTAGGCGAGGGCAAACTCTGGATTAATCTTGAGGGTTAGTGTGTTGTCGTCTATAGCTGCTTGATAAAGTTGATGTGCTTCTGTTATATCCCCTTGATCTGCTTTAGATTTACCAAGATTAGTCTTTGCTCGTCCACGCCAGAAGTATGCGAGAATATGTTTAGGGTTTTGTAGGATTGCGTTATCAAAGCTAACTATCGCGTTGGCATCGTCTCCAGCATTGAATCTAACTTCTCCTTCAAGGTGGTAAGCGTAAGCGCGGATATGAGGGTGATTTTGCCACTGTGGCAAAGGTTCCGGTGGTCCAGATTGAGCGAGTAATACCTTAAGTCTGTTTGATGGAACAGAGAAGTTGTAATAGTCCGATCGAGTGGTAATCCCGACAACTTCTCCTTTGCCATTTAACACTGGGCCGCCACTGCTTCCTTTGGCAGATTCAGCTGTGGTTCCAAGCAATTTGTCGCTATTTCGTATGCCGTGTACATTTCCAGAACTGACCTTGTATTTTCTATCGGGATATCCTACGGCAACAACAGGTTCACCTCTTTGAACTGTATCGCTGTTTCCCAAAGGCAATGGTGTGCCTTCACCTGCAAGTTTTAGGACAACGATATCGTATTCTATATCATACGCGGTTACACCTTCAACTGTCCAGATTGTTTTTTTATCATTTAGTTTTGCGAATATGGGACCGGGTCTTGCAACAACGTGGATGTTTGTTACAATCTTGTCCTTATCTACGAAGAACCCGCTACCATAGGGAAATTCACTCGAAGGTCCAGTCCAGCACATGACACGTACTGTAGATTCTCTGCCTTTTTCGGAATCCGATCCTGATTTCTGTGCATTTGCATCTGCTAATTTAAAATAGTCGGCGATACCCGATTGATACAAGCTGCGTGCTTTCTCCGGATTCCCCTGAGCGGATACTATGTCACCAAGAGCAGCCTTTGCCCATCCGCGATTATAGTAAGCAAGAGGATGCTCAAGGTCAATCGTAATTGTTTGCGTGTAGTCATCTATCGCTCCTTGATAGAAATTCTGTGCTTCTGCCGCATTTCCTTGACCTGCTTTAGATTTACCAAGCGTATACTTCATCCACCCGCGATTGTTGTAGGCATCAGCAAACTCAGAGTTTAGTTTTATAGCGCGAGTATAGTCATCTATTGCACCAGAATAGTCGCCAAGCTCGGACTTCGTGGATCCACGCTCGAAGTAGGCAAAGGTATATTCCGGATTTAGTTGAATAGCTTTATTGAAAGCTGCTGCTGCTCCATCAAAGTCCTCAGCGTTATATTTATTTTTACCCTCATTGAAGTAAGCATAGGCACGGATAAGTTCTCGTTTTTGCCAGTCTGCCAAAGATTCCATTACGTCTAATTTTGGAAGCAAGACCTTGAGAGCACTTGTGGGAATAGCATAAGTGCAAACCCCAAACCAAGCAACAATCCCAATAACCTCTTGCTTACTGTTTATGACTGGAGATCCACTACGCACTGAAGAAGTGTTGACTTTCGTCCGGATCCATTTGTCACTGTTTCGGATATTATGTACTTTCCCTTTTCTAACCTTGTACTTTCCGTCAGAGTATCCTATAACAGAAACTGACTCATCGGTTTGAACCGCATCACTGTCACCTATCTGCAGTGGAGTACCTTCACCAGAGAGTTTTAAGATAACGAGATTGTTTTTAACATCATAAGCTACAATGCCTTCAATTGATAAGATTTCCTCTTTATCGCTAAGTTTTGCGAAAATGGGATCAGGTTGTGCGACCACATGAATACTTGTTGCAATCTTGTTTTTGTCCACAAAGAAGCCACAGCCAAGAGTATTTGATTTGTCACCTTTGCTCACTAAGCGGACAATGGAATCTTTCGCTTTCTTCTCCATCCATAAATCTGGTGAAAAGAGAAACGCAAAAGTTTTTTCCAGTAAACTCAAGAAAGATTTGATTCTATGTCTCATAAGATGTGAATCTCTTGTTTCTGCAATGCTATTCGTATGACACAATTCTGCCAGTTTTTTATTGACACACTTACTAAATATGATACAATATCATAACAGATATGATACCATATTTTAAAATAAATTGAAAGGAAACGAATTATGGATTTAACACGCCAACCACCACGTCGTCCTTCAAACCTGGGTGTTGCAGGGATTGTCGGCGCGGCACGCATGACAGACAAAGCACGCGCACATAACGAGGAAACCCTCGGCGATTTTGTCTATGGAAATCATTCAGGTTTAGATCGGCGCATATTAGCGTTTTTGGATATTTCAGCAGACGATTTTGCGGAGGCAGCTGACGAGTCCGATGATGCGACACTCAGTAGTTGGATGCTTGAAAAGGGAAAGAAAACAGATGAGGAGATTGCAGCATTCAACCAATCGGAATTGGAACGGCTACCGACAGACAAAAAGCATCAGCAACTTCTAAAAGAAAGGCTTGCAAAGTTCGCGCCAGATCGCACCGATATTAAGACAGTACTGCAGTCCATTGAACTGGACGATTGGGGATGTTTCTGGCAGGTAGATCTCACTGCACGCCCACCACGCAGTGCACGTGCAAGGGACGTTGCAGGTATCTGCGGTGTGGCACGCATGGCGGATAAAGCACGCGCGGAACGCGCAGGAAAAATCGGTGACTATAAATATGGCGATATTTCTGGACAAGATGTGCGAATTTTGACGTTCCTTGGTGTTTCTGCCGATGATTTTCAGGAAGCAGCGGTTAACAATCCGAACGATATTGAGATAGGTGAATGGGTGCAGGAAAACTGCAATAAATCACAAGATGAGATTGAGGCGTACAATCATGCTACGGTCAATCGTGGTCCCGATGAAACGACTCGTGAACGTTTTGAAGCACGCCGCCAAGAAGTAGATCCGACCCGCACGGACATCACCACTTGGGTGGCACTCCAAGACCTGGACGATCAGTTGAGTTTCGGTATCATTGATCTCAATCGTCGCGCACCGCGCAGCCCATACAATACTGATGTCTATGGCATGGTTCAACTTGCTCGATTAATTGACAAGGGCAGGGCATTTATTGGCAACACCTTGGGACCTTATTTTTATGGAGAGGATTCAGGAATGGATAGGATGGCGCTTGGATTTTTGGGAGTGCCCCCTGCTGATTTTACTGAGGCACTAAAGACGTTGTCAACCGATGCGGCGGTAGAGGCATGGCTGAAGCAGAACTATTCAAAAAGCGAAGCGGACATCAAAGCATTTAATGAAAAGATGACGCAAATGGGTCCCGAAACCGAACGGTATAAAGCGATGATGGCGAAAATGCTCAAAAAACTTGATGCTGACCCTGCGGATATCAATACTTGGTTCGCGATGATGGATCTTGATGATGAGAAGACGTTTGCGTTATAATAGATTTTCCGATAGCAAGGGGTGATACTATGACTTGCGATGTGTGTGGAAAAGAAGGAGCGCGTCAACGTTATCTTACTCGTAGTTACGGAAAAGGGGAATCGCTCCTGGTTATTGAAAATGTGCCTGTAATCTGTTGTCCTCATTGTGGTGAGAGATATATGACTGCACAGACATTGGATCAAATTGAACACATTAAACGTTCCCCGGAAAATCTCGCGACAAAACGATTCGTACCAGTTGCAGTTTTCAAATAGTGATGAAGAAATTAAGAGTCTTTGCAGGCTTCCATAACGCTGACCCGAAAGGCAGATTACGTTTGAATTGTGCAAGCACTCTGGCAGATATTGCCTGTCAGAAAATCACTTTACGAGATAGTCAACATCTAATTCTTTACAGTGAAGAATTGGAAGTGGACGGTATAGTACAATACTCGGACGAAGAGGATTTGTGGGTTGCAATAATTGATTGGAATGCTATTCGTGAAGTTTTTCCGAATGAACCAAAAGCGCTTTAATAACTTAACTGGTCTGATTCTTTGGGCATTTTATGTTAATGGAACTGCATTATGGAGCATAAACGATGAAAAATCTTGAAGCGATTGCAGATGTACAGTCAGGAAAAAGGACAGATGCGAATGCTGCATGGTGGGGATTTGAGCCGGAAGATGCTACAGATGGATTGCAAGCCGCAATTGATTCCGGCGCGCGGCGATTGATCGTCCCAAATATGCGTTCCGATTGGATAATTCGACCAATTAAACTTGCCAGCAATCAGGAACTGATTTTTGAGCGAGGGACAGTCGTCTCCGCGAAACGGGGTGAATTTCGCGGCAAAGGTGATTCAATGTTTACCGCACAAGATGTGGAGAACCTTACCATACGCGGATATGGGGCAACTTTCCGTATGTGGAAACAGGACTATATCACGGGACTTGTACTGGAGCAGATGGGATGGCATCGGTGGTATGGACAGTATCCAAAGGCAGAGTGGCGAATGACTTTGTCTATACGCGGTTCTAAGAATGTAAAGGTATACGGTTTATCGCTCAAAGATAGCGGCGGAGATGGGATTTATGTTAATGGGAGTAAGGAACTCAGACACTCTGAAAATGTGCTGCTACGCGACATTGTCTGTGAAAACCATTATCGGCAGGGAATCAGCGTGATTAGTGCTGAAAACCTAATAGCTGAAAACTGCACGTTTTCAAACACGTGGGGAACGCCGCCTTCATCCGGTTTAGACATTGAGCCTGACTTGCCCGATCAACGGATCAAAAATGTGCAATTCTCCAGTTGCCAGTTTATCAACAACGCTGGTGACGGAATTGAAATCTTCTTGGCACATACCACAGATGAGACTGAAGATGTGACGATCCGCTTTGATAATTGCTACATTAGCAGTAGACACGGGGCAGGTATTCGCGTATCAAAAATCAGAGACAAAGGTCCAGGTGGACACATCGAATTTAATAACTGTACAGTAGAAAACACCCTTACTTACGGCATTAAGGTTCAGGAAAAATCGGTTAATGGTGCACGCGTGACGTTTACGGATTGTGCTACTATCAACGCTGCGACCGATCGAGAGTTCGGTGGTGAATGGTCACCAATTTCGTTATCTTTACCACAAACGAACATAGTTCAAACGATGGGTGGGATTGATTTCATTGATTGTTTTGTTGAGGACAATTATGATCGTCCTGCCGTTGCCTATACCCAACAAGACAGTGATTTACCGCTTCAAGATGTCACAGGAACAATAACTGTGCTAAATCCAAACGGTGTCTGTGCTGAATTAGGTAAAGACAGCGAGAAACTTCCTCTGATCGTTAAGGCGTATGAATAGGATGTAAATCTGTCTCATATTAGAAGGTACTGATGGACGGCTGCTGTGCATCCTCGGCAACTTCCAGAAATGACGTATAGGTGAAGCAAAGGTGAGTGTTTAGATATAATGACTACTGCGGATGCTAATTACTGCAGAAAGGCATCCACTCCGAAAGGAATGTTAAAATGGATAACTATGCAAAGTTAACTTTAGGACGTGGTTTGCATCATATTGCAAATTCATTGATAAGTATTATGTGTGTGCTTATGTGTATAACAGGCTGTGGAAAGGCACGGAGTGTCACATCCACCACCGGGAAAGTGGAATGGGGCTACGAAGCAGAAAATGGCCCCGGGGTTTGGGCGCAGCTCAGTCCCGAATACGTCTTGTGTGCTGAGGGTAAACACCAATCGCCAATTGATCTTACGAACCCCACACCAGCAAAACTTTATTCTATTCCGTACAACTACCATCCAACAAGCATGAACATCCGCAACACTGGCCATACAATTGAAGTCGCATGCCCGGAAGGAAGTTGGATTGAGGTTGATGGCACGCGGTATCAGCTGCTCCAATTCCATTTCCATGCACCGAGCGAACACACGGTGGCCGGTAAATCCTTTGATATGGAGGTGCATTTCGTTCACAAAAGTGAAGATGGCATGTTGGCAGTTGTTGGATTGCTAATTCAGAGAGGTCGTCACAACTTCGCATTTGACCCTATCTGGTCTCATCTACCCGCAGGCTCAGGTGAAACGCAACGTATTGAGAATGTCACCGAGGATGGCAGCTTAATAGTCGATCCTCGTTTTATGTTCTCGCCAAATGATCAGATAACCGACGAAGCACCGTCGCGTTTCCGGCACTACTATCGTTACGACGGTTCGTTGACGACCCCGCCTTGTTCAGAAGGTGTCAAATGGATTGTACTGACAACCTCGATCGAGATGTCTGAAGCACAAATCGCAGCGTTTAAAACGATTATTGATGACAACAACCGCCCGGTACAACCCTTGAATGGACGAAAACTGTTCGTGAATTCTGCCGGGGACGAACGATGATTGGGCTTTCTGGGACAATTTGTCGCCCGAAACGGATCAAGAGGGAACTGATGATTGCCATAATATTTGATATTGATGGCACCTTAGCAATTTAGGTTAATATAACCCAAGTTGCTACCTATATCGCGAATGCTCTTGTAGGAGGGGTTTCTAACCCCGATTTAGAAAAGAAAGCACAGTAAAAAGCAATGTCTGCAAGCTTGAAATCTTGTCCGTAGCAACTTAGGTTAATATAGAGAAACAAACAATGTATTTATATCATGGAAGCAAGCAGTCTTTTCCAAAATTGAGAAAACATAAGGCTCAAGCACCGCCAGGGAGACCTCCTGAAGAAGCGTTAGAAGCAATTTATCTCACGCCTGATTTTCTCTTCGCACTGTTTTGCGCAGCAGGTCCACCCGGAACCAATAACATGGGCTGGTCGGAAACCGATAAGATGGATCGATTCGTCTACTTTGAGAATCCCGACCAATTTGAACCGGACGAGACAATTTATATCTACTTTATAGACCCTACAAAAATACCAGAAGACAAGAAAATTTACATCGATCCGCTGCAGGTTGCCGTAACTCTGGATGAGATAACACCTGACAAAGTTGAAACGTATAAATCCGGAGAACTGTTAAAACACCATCGTATTGTCGATAAATTCGATTGATTTACTGCAGCGCTGATGCTAAAATTGTGGGTTATTAAAGGGAAAATTTCACATGCTGAGAATGTTTACGCCTGTCGCAATTGTCTGCGATCGTACGATGCTAAGGGAAGCAGATGCACTCCGCGGCGTTCTGGAAAGTTTCAGGTTACATGTCGATTTCCACTATTTTGTCCAAAAACGTCAGATTCTTGATTTCTTTTTACAACCGCGCAACTATACGTATACAGTCATCTTTTGCCACGGCTCAGGTGAAACGCCAAAGGATATGCACCTGAGACTTGAGGTCGTTGATCAGGAAGATGGAGATTATGATACACCTGGCGATGAAGGGTGGGATCATATCGTTGTTGAACTGACACCAGCGAAAATTGCTGAATACGTCCAAAATCGAGATGGGACGCTGCTCTCTACAGCGTGTGGTTCAGGCAGAGAACCGTTAGCAGAAGCGTTTCTGAAATCTGGCTATCACTCCTACATTGCGCCTGTACACCCTGACGATCCAGAGGAAATATATGTTGATCTTGATTCATCATTAGCCTTTTTCACCAACTTTTTTTATTATCTGATGGACGGGGTGGACCGCGATTATTCAACGACTACCTATACAGAACAAGAGGCTGCGGAAAAAGCAGCACAACTTGATCCACATTTTCGCTTTGGTACGAAGATATTCAAACGCTACACAACAGAGGAGAATACATAATGTTTTTTGCTACTTACAACGCTATCTATGCCGTTGAAGATAATGGAGATGGCGAACCTGTCCAAGTTTACAAAGGGACAGATCATCAAGAACATGGCGCAATGGTTTCACTGTCAAACGGTCAAGCTGTGGTGTCTGCCTTGTCGGATGGAACACTACTGGTTTTATCAGAGAGTGATGAGAAACGAATTCCAACAGGTATAGAGGATCCAATCGCTTCGTTGCTCGTTGTTCGTGAGGATCCGTTGACACTGCTCATCGGAACGGATGAGGGTGCTTATGTCTACCGTCTCGTTGGAGAAAAAGGACCGGCTGAACGGGTCGTCGCGTTTGACGAATTAGAATGTCGGAAAGATTGGTATACGCCGTGGGGAGGCCCACCAGCCGTGCGGACTTTTGCTAAAACTCAAGACGGTTTTTGTTATGCAGATATCCATGTGGGAAGTGTCATGCGTTCCCCCGATGAAGGTGTTTCGTGGGAACCTGTAACGCCAGAACTTCATAAAGATGTCCATCAGGTCGCTACATGTCCCGCGGACGATCATCAAGTTTATGCGAATACCCAAAACGGTGTCTATGTCAGCAAAGACCGAGGGAACTCGTGGGTAAACCGGATTGAAGGGTTGCCGGTTCGCTACGGCACCGCTATTGCAGTACATCCAGCAGACCCAGACTTACTGATCGCCACAGTTCAAAACGGACCAAGAGGCGGTGGCGCTTGGCTCTGTCGTTCGGAGAATGGTGGCGCGACGTGGACTCAACTCAACGATCAGCTCACAGAATCCACCGATCGAATTCGCACGGGTTGTATTGCGTTTACATCCGATGGAACAGCATGGGCAGTTATCGGAAAGACGCTTTACATCGGAAAGGAGCGAGCCACAGATTGGAGTCCGTTCTGGGCAGCCCCCGAATACGATAACGAATATCCGATCCAAACACTTGCTGCTTAGTACATCATTGTAAAAGTGAGCAGAGGAGATTGCAGCTTTGAATGTATTAGGTATCGACTTTACTTTCTTTCGGGTGAGTGATATGCAGAAATCAATCGCCTTTTATCGTGATGTACTTGGGATTCCACTGGCATGTTTAGTGCATGAAGGCACATGGGCAGAATTTGAGATAAATCCCGGCACACTTGTGTTAGGGCAGGGTTATGATTTTACGTCTCCCGGTGGCGGGACAGTCGCGCTTGCAGTTGAAGACGCAAAGGCTACTGTCCAGGAATTAGAACAAGCTGGAATCCATATACATGCACCTCTGGGGGAATCTGCAGTATGTTTTTGGGCGATTGTCGCAGACCCCGATGGTAATCATGTCATTGTCCACCAGCGAAAGGATAAGACTGTCGGTTGAAAGTAATAGGTTGCCTAATAATTTGTGAATCGCAAAAATAGCACAATTTAAACGAATGGATAGAAAAATTTTACAAGTTGATAATATTGTGGTATAATATAACGTAAGTTAGATGTAAGACCTATAATATCATTACAGTGGATTAACACCGTTAAAGGGTCGAAAAGTAAATCTGGAATTGTAAAACTTACTTGGGAGGTCGGATAGATGAATTACCGAGACATTATTACCATTGAACCTGGGAAACGCGGAGGAAAACCTTGTATTCGGGAATGCGAATCACCGTTTACGATGTCTTAGACTATCTTGCTTCGGGCATGACAGTAGACGAAATTCTTGATGATTTTCCCTATTTAACTGAGACCGACATTCAAGCATGTCTTGCGTATGCAGCAGATAGAGAAAAAGCACAAATGGTTGTTTACACGAATGAAAATTCTACAGTAAGTTTATAAATTCTCAAACGGACATATCCTACCAACCATTACAATTATTTTAAAACAAAGGAATTCAACGTGCTTATGAAAACAATCACAAAACTTACGTTTATATTAGCTCTTACTGTTTTAGTTTTTGGGTTTTCCGGTTGTGAACGAGTCTCACAAGTATTAGATTCTCAGTTGGAAACTCCAACTCCGATAGAAGAACGTGACCATGTATGGCCTGTTGACCAGAACGGTATTGAAGTGCCTGTTCCCGGAACATGGGTGTTAGTATCACATAACCACCTAAATTCGACATCTACAATCGGAGAAAGTTTTACCCTACCTGCAGATCCTCAACCTATTCTACAAACATCAGATGGAACATACACTGATGGTGAAGGTATCCTCTGGACAAAAATAAGGCTTATAACCGCTGAAGGAGATAAGTGGCAATTCCTTGAACGGGTAGACACAAGTGTTTCTCCCCATCAACTCTACGCTATTGTCACCGTAGATGATAACGGCATCCCAATCCTTGAATACGGAGAATATCCTTTTGATTTACCACGCCATAATGTGCAAATCTGGGAAAAACAGTGAGATAATCTCAGTTAACCTATGCGGATACCGATGCTCTTCCGTTTTTCGCTCTACGGATTCTTAAAAAATCAACGCTACTACGATCCATTTCTGATTTTAGCGTTTCTTGAGAAAGGTTTGTCCTTCTTCCAAATTGGTATCCTAATTGGATTTCGGGAGGTTTGCACCAACCTATTTGAAATACCCTCCGGCGCACTCGCTGACCTTTACGGTCGCCGACGCGCCATGATTTTTTCATTTTGTGCCTATATTGTCTCTTTTGCCACTTTTGCTGTGAGTAAATCGCTCCCGATGCTTTTCGGAGCGATGTTCTTCTTTGGCTTAGGAGATGCGTTTCGCACTGGGACGCACAAGGCGATGATTTTCGACTGGCTCCGTCTGCAAGGCAGATCGGATGAGAAAACGAAAATATACGGCTTTACACGTTCTTGGTCACAAATGGGTTCGGCCGTTTCTGTTCTCATCGCAGGGGTATTAGTATTTTATCGTGGCAATTTTACAGACATCTTCTGGTTTTCAATTATCCCTTACTTTTTAAACATCATCAATTTCTTCGGTTATCCGAAGGAACTGGATGGGGATAGGCAGAGTGAATTTTCACTCAAAGCAGTTGCACACCTGCTTGGTAGTGCCTTGAAACAGTCAGTGCAATTTCCTCCACTCCGCCGCCTCGTTTTTGAAGGAATGGGGTTCGAGGGGATGTATAAAGCAAGTAAGGACTACCTGCAACCGATACTTGAAAAGACTGCTATTGCACTGCCTATTCTGATAACGTTGGATGTATCAAAACGGACAGCTTTTCTCGTTACGGTTATCTATTTTCCGCTCTATTTCCTATCGTCTTTTGCTTCTCGGAATTCTCACCGAGTCTCAGATTGGCGGGGTGGAGATGAAGGCGCAGCACAGTTTATGTGGTGGATAGATTTAGCACTTTTTGCGCTCCTGATTCCAGCACTTTGGTTCAGTTGGCATTCTGCTATGATAGTACTTTTCATTGGCTTGGCAATTCTTCAAAACTTCTGGCGTCCCGTATTGATTAGTAGATTTGACGCTCAGTCAACACCGGACATGGGTGCTACGGTTTTATCTATTGAGGCGCAAGCCAAATCGTTGGCTACAATTGTTCTGGCACCACTGCTCGGATGGTTAGTAGACAGTGTCGGAAACTTCTCGCCAGTTGGTATTGTCGGGACGTGCATTGCTGTAACGATTCTTCTCGCCTATCACAGCGAGTTGGAAGCGGATCCGAAAATATAATCCAGAGTAATTGACTTAATAGTAACCGACAATGGAACAAATTACCCTATTTCCCTTATTAGAGCAGCAATTTTCTCAACCCCAACCACCACCAAAAAACGAGGAAGCGGTGAATAAAATCCGCGGCTTGCGTTATATAGAAGACTATATTACCGAATTCCAACATGATTGGTTGTTAGACCAGATCGACAAGCAACAGTGGTCCTACTTTTCTAAGCGGCGCTACCAGCATTACGGCACTAAGTTTGACTACGAAACGGGAAAGTTGAAAGATGATAGGCAGATAAGCGATTTACCAGAATGGCTAAAAAGAGTTGCTAACAAATTACACAAAGATGGACACATACCTGAGGTTCCCAATCAGGTGCTTATCAATGAATATGAACCTGGACAAGGCATCGGCGGGCATATTGATAAAGAGCCTTGGTTTAAGGATACCATTGTCAATTTAAGTCTGGGATCAAGTTGTATTATGGAATTTACAAACAAATATGACAAAACAAGGAAAGTTCCGGTTTGGCTTGCGCGGCGAAGTGTTGCTGTATTAAGGGAAGAGGCGAGGTATACGTGGATGCACGGTATTCCTGCCAGAAAATCGGATGTGTGGGATGGTCGTAAATTCCCACGGCAGCGACGAATATCACTAACGTTTAGACGGGCGATTATAAAGTGATACTGTTGAATTGCAATCGCAATACGATGTGCTAAGGGAAAACGAATTATCTTGACAAACATGATATTGTATGTAATAATATTTAATTAACATGGCAGAGATAAATTACTCACAAAAATGAAAAACAACCCACGAGGTGACTGGCAGATTTCACACGTTGAGACACTTGCGAAGCGATATGGGTTCAGATAAGTCGTCCTAAGGGTGGTGGGAGCCATATAACACTACGGCATGATAAAACTAAAAATTTGACTATTCCTGCACGCCGTCCAATTAAACCTGCATATATTCGGCAACTTGTGCAGATAATTGAGTCTTTAAAGGAAGATGAATCATGAATGAATTGAAATATCCATTTCTTATGAGTATATTACCCTCAGAGGAAGGCGGCTATTTGGCTAAATTTCCTTTCCTACCAAGATACCCGTTTTTTATGAGCATATTGCCTCCAGAGGAAGGTGGCGGCTATTTAATCGAATTTCCCGACCTGCCGGGGTGTATGTCCGATGGCGAGACAATTGAAGAAACGATAGAGAATGGAAAAGACGCTGTTTTCTGCTGGATAGAAACTGCAAAAGATTTCGGTGATGAAATCCCTCAACCCGGTTCTGCCGATGTATTCAACGGAGACTGGATTCGACAGCTTCCTGAGCACATCCAAATTCAACTTTCGCAGCGTGCAGAGCAGGAAGGCGTAAACCTAAATACGCTTGTTACATCAATGTTGTCAAAAGGATTGAGACCCAATAATGTGTCATCGGAAAGATAGTAAACCTTATACGGAGAACTTCTTCGTTGGGATAAACCCGTAACTTAAAAAGACACAACCATCACACTCTTAGATAAGGACGTGATGGCTATGGTTTTGGGTAACGCTCTATTAAAAACGCCCCGTCTTAACAGATGCCCATTGCGTAGTCAATTTTTCTTTCGCATCAACCGGAAACGGTTCATCGCGTGTCAAATCATCTTGTGGTTCGCCCTCAAAGAAGCGGAAGTTATCAATCCAGAAATCAACATCTGATTGGGCAATAGATAAAGCCACCCACATGTCTCTTACAACATCTACCTTTGCGGTGAAAGTATAATGATACTCTGACCACTCCTCGCCTGTCAAAATGATAGCGGGCCGAGGAAGTCCTTGAAGATGGTTATCCCAAGGATCACCTTGTTTCTGGAGATTTACAAGTACCTCGCGTGGGTCTTCGGAACGCGCCCAGAAAATGACAGTATACTCCTCTCCTTTTTGCATTGAGACGTTCTTTTGCTTAACTTTAGCGTGCCAAGCTGTACCAGTCGCTTTGACACCAATGACTTTAAGGCATTTATCCCCGTGTTGTGGATTTTTCTTGTCAATTTCCATCCTATACTCTCCGCCCCGCTCACAACATGTGCCATCTTCTAATTCCCAGGCGGCTAAATCATCTTCAAAACTATAATTTTCAAGAAGTAGTTCACCCTTCTCCCATTTACCTAATTCCTGTGGGGTGCCTGCAAAGACACTGAATCCTACTAACACAGTCATTATGACTGCATTTATAACAATAACTCTGTACACGTTAAATTTCTCCCTTTGCGCTTGTATGCGCTGTCTATATGATTAACTTTCTCTTCGCATGAGAGATTCTATCTCAGGGAGTATTTGCACCACCGCTGCTTGGTCAACCTGTTCAGCAATACTCGCGTAACCTGCGGTGTGTATCATCTCAGCGAGATTTTGTCCGAGTTGTTCAATTGTCCAAGCAACCGAATCCGGCACTTCTGCTTTATCAAGGTTTCGATGATCGTTTTTTCCAGAAGGGTCGTAATGGTAGTGCGGGTTTTTGCGGAAGCAGTCAAAACGTAACAGTTGGATATTTTCTCCATCCGCTTCTCCGAAAACACGCACAGAAGGACCACCATCTTCACCGAAATTGCGGTTGTCCACGTGGAACTCAACACCACCCGCGTGGAATACTTTTTCTTCCATGATTTTTCTCCCTGTTTTAGAGATATTGAGGCAATTATACATAAAATCTCTGTTCGTGTCAACTGAAAAATAACTAACGTTCAGAGCCATTCAATTTTCCAATAATTTCTTTTTTCTCTTAAAACATCTTCCTGTAGGAGCGAGCTCCAGCTCGCGACCTTTCGACTAAAACGGGTAATAAACCGACAATTGAATGCCTCTGATCTAACGTTTGGGCAAGGCAATCGGGAAAAAATCACCTAAATCTTTTTTATAGTAAACACTATAAAAAATACTTGCAAACCAGATAACAACATGCTATACTATTAAAAAATGAAGAGTTGGTTTATTTAACGATGAAACAGCAACTACTCGACAGTTTCGGACGTGTCCATACGAACCTCAGAATCTCCGTTACAGATGTATGCAACTTTCGGTGTATCTACTGTATGCCTGAAGACATGGTATTTATGCCAGATTCGGCACTGATGACCTACGACGAAATTTTGCATTTCACACGTATCTTTGTCGGGTTAGGTGTTAACAAAATTCGGATTACGGGAGGTGAACCGCTCGTGCGTCCCGGTGTGCCGCACCTCATTGAACAACTTGGGCAGATAGATGCGTTGAAAGACATTAGTTTGACAACTAACGGCATCGGGCTAATTGCCCAAGCGCAGGCACTCTACGATGCTGGACTAAGACGTATCAATGTTAGTTTGGACACACTCAACGAAGAGAAGTTTGAGCAGATGACGCGGCGGAAAGTTCTCTCGCGTGTAATTAAAGGACTTAAAGCAGCGCATGATTGTGGGTTCAATCCGATTAAAGTCAACGCCGTTGCAATGCGCGGATTTACAGACGATGAAATCGTGGATTTAGCCACCTTCGCACGCGAAAACAGTTATCAACTGCGGTTTATAGAGTTCATGCCGCTTGATGCCGATGATATTTGGGGACGCAACATGTTTATCCCCGGCAAAGAGATTATTGATAAAATTAGCAATGTTTATCCACTGGAGCGAATGACGCTAAATGGCGATGCAAAGAGTGATACGGCGCAACGTTTCCGCTTCGCTGATAATGTTACTGAAGTTGGGGTTATACCTTCTGTCAGTGAACCGTTCTGTGAAAGCTGCAATCGAATCCGTCTCACTGCTGATGGGAAGTTCCGAACGTGCCTTTTCTCGCTTACAGAAATTGATTTACTTACCCCATTACGCGAAAGCGCAGACGATGAAGTGATTGAAAACTTAATTATTGATGCAGTGGCAAAAAAAGAAGCAGGACATAAGATTAATGCTGCGGACTTTGTTAAACCTGAGCGGAATATGTCGAGAATTGGCGGATAAAGGGTGTATAAATAAAAGAAATCGGGCTTACAAAGCCCTCCTACAAGAGTGTTCATGATAAACAATAATACATGCAATAACAACAAATCTTATTTCACAAGGAGCCCGAAGCCAAAAGATGAGCAACGACTTAATAATTAAAGACTTACATATCAGCGTCCAAGGAAATCCGATTATCAAAGGATTAAATTTAAGTGTTAAACAGGGCGAAGTTCATGCCCTCATGGGACCAAACGGGTCCGGCAAAAGCACACTCGCAAACGGATTGATGGGACATCCTTCCTACGAGATCGATTCAGGTGAGGTGATTTTCAACGGTGTTGATGTTCTGGAATTAGAACCGAATGAACGCGCAAAATTGGGACTGTTCCTCGCTTTTCAATATCCGACAGTTATTCCAGGGGTGAGTATGGCGAATTTCCTGCGAATCGCTGTCAGTGCAGTCCGTTCTGAAGCAACAAACGGTTCCGAAAACAGCGAACTGATTCCAATGCGGGAATTTCGCACAGAACTACGCGAAAAAATGACACAACTCGGCGTAGACGATTCCTTTGCCAGACGTTATCTCAACGATGGATTCTCTGGTGGTGAGAAAAAACGCGCTGAAATCCTGCAAATGGCGATGCTTGAACCGAAAATCGCTATCCTTGATGAAACGGATTCCGGACTCGATATTGACGCTGTCCGCATTGTCGGCGAAAGCGTCAGCAGCTTGGTCGGACCAGAACTTGGTGTGCTGATTATCACACACTACCCGCGCCTGTTGGACTACATCCGTCCGCAGTTTGTGCATATACTACTTGATGGTAGGATTGTGGAATCAGGAGGATGGGAACTTACACACGTGTTAGAAGCAGAAGGTTACGATCCAATTCGTGAAAAATATGGTATTGAAGCAGAAACCGTTCAGTAAAATTAAGATACAAAATGGCGACCTCTGAGACACAATAGTTATATCACAAGAGTCAAAAGGAGACCACAATGAAAATTATCCTATTCCTCTCAATACTCTTTTGTGTAATCGCGTTGCCAGCTCTCGGTGAGTTAACAGATACTGATCTCAATAGAATCCGATTGATTATCAATGAGGAACTTAAGCCTATAAAAGCCGATATTGTGTCCCTAAAAACAGATGTCGCATGGATGCGAGGCAAACTTGAAAACGTTGACAAACAAATCACGCACGGAACAAATATCACTTACGGACTAATAGCACTCATAGTCGCAGCTGTAGCAATCCCACAAATTCTTATCGCGTTGCGAAGTGGAAGGGATCGCGCCCTTGAAAGACAGATTGAAATGCTCACATAGGAAATAGAAACGCTAAAGCAACAACGAATTGTTAACCCTTGAAAATCATAACTATAAAATATTTTGAAGGAGAAATACTATGGCAACCCCTGAAACACAACAACTTGACGAAATCGGAATTAGTAAAGACTATCAATACGGATTCCACGATGATGTTAAGCCGACGTTCAAATCCCGAAAAGGATTGGACGAAGAGGTCATCAATCAGATGTGCGACATCAAAGAGGAACCGGATTGGATGCGTCAGTATAGGCTCGAAGCTTACAAAATCTTTAAACAGAAGCCGATGACAAAATGGGGTGGCGATCTTTCGCAACTCGATTTTGACGATATTTATTATTATGTTAAGGCATCAGACCGAAGCGAACGGAGTTGGGACGATGTGCCGGAAGACATCAAGAAAACATTCGACCGGCTCGGTATACCGGAAGCTGAACGGAAATTCCTGGCAGGTGTCGGTGCACAATACGATTCTGAGGTTGTCTATCATAGCCTCGTTGAAGAATTGGATAAAATTGGTGTCATTTTCGTTGATACAGATACTGCTGTCAAAGAATATCCTGACCTCGTGAAGAAATACTTCGGCACTATTATTCCTTCTGCAGATAACCAATTCGCCGCGTTGAATAGTGCTGCCTGGAGTGGTGGTAGTTTTATTTATGTGCCGCCCGGTGTAAAGGTTGAATATCCGTTGCAAGCCTATTTCCGCATCAACAGCGAAAACATGGGGCAGTTTGAACGCACGCTCATCATCGCTGACGAAGGTTCGCAGGTGCATTATGTTGAAGGTTGCACTGCACCGACTTTTAGCAGCGAATCCTTGCATAGCGCTGTCGTTGAAATCGTCTGTATGAAAGGTTCGCGGGTGCGCTACACAACTATCCAAAACTGGGCGGGGAATGTATACAATCTCGTCACCAAACGTGCGGTGGCTTACCAAGACGCGCAGATGGAATGGGTTGATGGCAATCTCGGCAGTAAGTTGACGATGAAGTATCCGAGTGTCTATATGATGGAACCCGGTGCACGAGGAGAAATCCTTTCTATTGCGTTTGCGAGCAAAGGGCAACATCAGGATGCGGGTGCAAAAGTCTACCATTGCGCACCACACACCACCTCACAGATTACGTCGAAGTCTATCAGTAAAGATGGCGGACGTTCCAGTTATCGGGGGTGGGTTGATGTCGCAAAAGGGGCAAAGGGATGCAAATCTCACGTCGTTTGTGATGCGCTTCTGCTTGACAAGGATTCACGTTCAGATACCTATCCGGTCATTGAAATTAATGAAAACGATACCAACATTGAACATGAAGCACGCGTCAGCAAAATCGGTGAAGAGCAGCTTTTCTACCTAATGAGTCGTGGATTATCCGAAGAAGAGGCGTCCACTATGATTGTCAACGGGTTTATTGAGCCGCTTGTCAAAGAACTCCCGATGGAATACGCTGTTGAGATGAACCGCCTCATCCAACTTCAGATGGAAGGTTCAATTGGATAGGGGAAAGGTGTCGAATTGCAAAAAGGTGATTTTTCAAAAGATTTTGTTGAGAAAATAGCGCGGGATGAACCGCAGTGGATGCGTGACAAACGGTTGGAGGCATACTCGCTTTACGAATCGTTACCGATGCCACATACCACTGAAGATGATACGTGGCGGCGCACCGTTGATATGCGGACGCAGGATTACTGGCGGCGAACTCGGCGGCATCTCCGCGGCTTCGCAGTTGACAATTATCATCCTCCTTCCGAAACGAACGGTAGCACATCAACTGAAGTAGAAGATGGTGCGGGTGTGTTGGTCCAGGTTGATGGAAATCCTCAACACACCTATTTGTCTCCTGAATTAGAAAAAAAGGGCATCTATTTTGCTGATCTGCACACAGCTGTAAAAGAACGTGGAGACCTAATTCGTGACTACTTTATGACAAAGGCTGTCACATTAGAAACGACCCTAAAAAGTGGGAATATTGCCAGTCGTAACACGTTTGATGCGCTTCACGGTGCATTTTGGCAAGGCGGTTATGTCCTGCACGTTCCGAAAGGTGTCAGGATAGAAGACCCCCTACGGGTTTATATTCAACTCGCTGAAGATCAGCACGCGGATATGTCACATGTCCTCCTCATTGCTGAAGAGGATAGTCAAGTTGTTATTTTGGAAGATAATTCGTCTGCTAATCCGGATGCAGGTGGTTTACACTGTGGCGCAGTTGAGATTTTCGCCGGACAGAACGCCAATGTTACTTATGTACAAGTACAACATTGGAATCGTCAAGTCTGGAATTTCGCGTCACAGCGCGCTGTTATTAGCAAAGATGCGCAGCTCTGCTGGGTCACTGCTACGTTTGGTAGTCGTTTAAGTAAACTGAATCAAGCGATTGTGTTAGCAGGCAACGGGGCAAACGCGCAGCTGTTAGGTTTGGCTTTTACTGATGCGCGGCAACATTTAGATGTAAGCACCGCACAGGAACACGTTTCACCGCATACTTCAAGCGATCTGTTATACAGAACTGTCCTGAAGGATAGATCCCAGACGGCTTGGGGTGGGAACATATATGTATATCCTGCGGCGAACTACACCGATGCGTATCAGAAAAATGACAATCTGTTGCTCAGCGAACGCGCACATGCCGATACCTTGCCCGGATTAGAAATTGAAGCACATGAAGTCCGATGCACACACGGTGCAACTGCAGGTCCGATTGATGCAGATCAAGTCTTCTACTTGATGAGCCGTGGCATATCCTACGCACAAGCAGAAAAACTGATTGTTGACGGATTTTTTGAACCTGTCATGGAACGCGTGCCGATGGAATCGGTACGAGAAGAACTACAAGAATTTGTCTCACGTAAATTAGAAACATAATCCAATTAACCTGATATGTAGCGCTAGGTCTCCGTGCCTCGCATACATGACATAATCATAGAACTTCAAATCATATTAACTTGGTATAATGAAAAGGAGTCACTACAATGGATCAACCCAAAATTATCGCTTACATGAAACCTGTCTGTGGCTGGAGCAACGGTGTTCGTGCCATTTTCGCCAAATACAATTTGGAATATGAAGACAGAGACATCATCAACAACGAAGACAACTATCGTGAAATGGTTCAGAAGACACGGCAACCTTATCAGCCTTGTGTCCAAATTGACGACATCATTCTTGCCGATGTTAGCGGCGATGAAGTGGAGGAATATCTGCTTGAGGAAGGTATTGTCGCAGCTAACGAAGCTGAAACCGATGTCCCAACCGACCAGGCATGCGAAAGCCACGATACTGCTCCTGTTAATATCGGCTTCCCAAGCAGGTAAAACCTATACCTAAAAACAACGGTATGCGCGCTTTCATGAAGATTTTAATTCGGTAATTCTAAATTTCCTAAACCCGGTAGGTACGATTTCCTAACCGCACCGGACTTTTCTACTAAATTACCTAATCTGTTTTTAATTTTTATATAAGCGCGCTACTTCTACGGTAAAATCCATACTAATTATGTTAATTTTAATTTGGTATTGTAAAATAAGCGTACTTACAAAAAATTTTTTAAATTTATATAAATGCGTATTATTTTATATCGTAGTGTTAAAAATCGGCACTCGGTAATCGATAGCATGCAAAATGAAAGGACTACTGAGTGGAATGGCCAGACTATTATCCAGAAAATTGTCCGCCTGAGGAAGCTGAACCCGCTTCAGGAACAAGTTTACCGACTTGTGCGAAACAATCCGCTACAAGCAGAAGATTTCAAATCTACTTGGGAAGAATTCCCAGGTAGATTTCCGGAACCAACTATTAAAAACAGTGGAGTCTCTATCTATACGGATCCACAAGATATTGAGCGGCTCAAGAAAAGAATCAGGCAACTTAGAGATAGAAAAACTGCTGAAGGCGAACTCAATCCAGCACTTGGCTTTATTCTACAGAAGAGGGAAAAGAGAAATCTCATCATACGTGGTGGATACCTATTGGAGCAGAACCTTGGCTTGCTTTTAAGGTCCTAAGCGAGTAAAAAAGCAGAAGGTCGGACAGACAGGGTATATAAGATGATTGATATACTCAATATTCCAGAGTTAGGCAAACTTGAAATTGTAGAAACATACGAATACTACGATCAACCTGTTCTTTACTCCTGTAGAAACGCCGCAGGCCATCTTTACCTTGTTGTGGCTGCTGATGAAACGATAAATACGTAACCTGGCTCTGTGTTGCAGTTTCCACGGAACGACTTAACCTTATTCGATCAGGTAAAATAGACCTCCACGATGCGTTTGCCCATTCTGAAAATGCCTATACAATTAAAGTCCGGGTGCCTTATGACGAGCATGCTTCAGTCCAGACAGATTGGACGCAATCCAGTCAGGTACCGGAGGATATGCTCCCAATGCCCGGTGAATGTCTTGATCTTGAAACTGAATAATCCGCGATTCTGAAAAAAAGAAATGAACACCCTATACTTCGGCGACAACCTTGAAGTTATGTGAGAAATGGGCGACCAAAGCACGGTATAATACGCAACGGAGAAAGTCATGAATACCGTAAAGGACTTTCAAATCAAACAGAGAAAATATATGCCAGTCTTCCCAAAGGCGAATGGCAAACCGACTGTCTATATTGAAGGGTATCCGGGTGAAGACGACGAACCGATGGCTGAAACCGATTTTCACGCTGAACAGATAACCACGTTATCCGACCAACTCAAAAGGTATTTCGCAATCAACGATCTGGTTCACATTGCCGTTGACAGTTTTATCTATTATAGCGAAGGGGACATAACAAAATGTGTCGCCCCTGATATCCACATCGTGTTTGGTGTTGATAAATACCCGTTACGCCGCAGTTTCTATACGTGGGCAGAGGGGGCAACACCTGTAGCAGTATTTGAGTTCCTCTCTGATGCAACAGCACATCGGGATCGGCATGAAAAAATTGAACTGTATCTAAATGATATAGGTGTTCAAGAATATTTCATCCATCAACCTGAGATGGAGAAGCCGCCGGAGTTTCATGGGTGGCGGCGGAGTCCTTCAGGTGACATCGTTGAGATAGTGCCAGATGCGGAAGGTGGTTTGTTCAGTGAAGCTTTAAATCTATGGTTTCGGTGGAAGGAGGACCAGACGACACACGTGAGACTTTTACGTCCATATCTGCCTGATGGCACCCCGATTACAACTTCTATAGAAGAACAACATCTTAAAGAGGCGGCAGAGGCACGGGTCGAAGTAGAGGTGCAGAGACGACAAGAATTAGAAGCGGAGATAGAACGACTCCGTGCACAACTTGCGAACCGTCAAAACGACAATTAAATCAGTTGGAGCTGATATGACACAAAAAACAATGCAAACCTCCGATTTTCGTCCACTTGATCTCCAAGCCATTCGCAAAGATTTTCCAATTTTTGCGGACACGCCGCCGTTAGCATTTCTCGACAGTGCTGCGTCAACACAAACACCGCGCCCTGTTGTTGAGGCAATGGACGCGTATTATGATACCTATCGTTCCAATATCCATCGCGGCATCTATCGGATTTCAGAGGAGGCGACAGATCAATACGAAAAAGCACGACAGAAAGTCGCACGGTTGATTAACGCACCGCGGACAAGCCAAATTGTCTTTACGCGGAATACCACAGAGTCTATCAACCTCGTTGCATACAGTTGGGGAAGTCTAAATATCCAACAAGGTGATGAGATCGTTCTCACTGATCTTGAGCACCATAGTAACCTTGTTCCGTGGCAACTGCTTGCACAACGCACCGGCGCATCGCTCCGATTCCTTGAGATAACCGATGAAGGTTTGCTTGACTTTACGCAGCTCCGCGATGTGCTTTCCGAAAAAACAAAGTTGGTTGCGATAACGCATGTCTCTAACGTTCTCGGCACGATTAACCCGATGCAGTCTGTTATTGACGCAGCGCACGCTGCAGGTGCGAAGGTTATTGTAGATGCAGCGCAATCTGTTCCACACTTTCATGTTGACGTGCAGCAGTTAGATTGCGATTTTCTCGCATTTTCTGGACATAAGATGTGTGGCCCGACCGGTGTTGGTGTCCTATACGGCAAATTGGAACTACTTGAGGAGATGCCACCGTTTCTCGGCGGCGGGTCAATGATTCGTTCTGTTGAACGCGATATTTCAACCTATGCAGATGTGCCAGCAAAATTTGAGGCAGGCACGCCAAGCATCGCTGAGGCAATCGGACTCGGTGCTGCCGTAGATTATATTACGCAAGCAGGATTAGCATCAATTCATGTGCATGAACAGGAACTGCTTAAATATGCACATGATAAACTACAAGAAATTGAAGGCATCACGCTTTACGGACCGGCACCACATCAGAAAGCAGGTGTCATCTCCTTTAATATGGAGGGCATCCATCCACATGACATCGCTGGCATTTTGGATACGCATAACGTCGCAATCCGTGCGGGGCATCACTGCGCGCAACCGCTGATGAAAAAATTGGATGTTATCGCTACTGCCCGTGCCAGTTTTTACTTATACAACACATTTGAAGATGTAGATCGTTTATACGAAGGGCTGCAAAAAGCACAGACTCTCATGACTCGGAGAAATAAATGAACATATATCAGGAAGAACTATTGGACCATTACGAAAATCCCAGCAACTATGGGACACTCCCAAACCCAGATATCTCACACGAAGAGGATAATCCGCTCTGTGGAGACAAAATTCGGATTGACCTGATTGTTGAGGATGACGCTATCAAAGAGGTGCGTTTTTCTGGACACGGCTGTACCATTAGTTTAGCCACCGCTTCTATGCTAACTGAAGAGATTGTAGGAAAATCCCTTGAGGAAGTCAAAAAACTTTCCAGAGATGACATTATGGATATGATCGGCATCCCGTTGGGACCCGTCCGCGTAAAATGCGCTTTATTGGCGCTCAAAGTTTTAAAAGCGGGTGCTTACGGCATCAAAGGCTGGCCCGGCGAGGAAAATGAATAAGAAAGGAACAAATGGCAGAATTTTACAAAACAGCGAAAGTAAGTGAAGTGCCACCCGGCACAAAAAAATTGGTTGAAGTAGATTTCGTCCCTGTGCTACTCTTTAACGTGGAAGGCGAATTTTACGCGATGGAAGATGTTTGCACACATGATGGAGGTCCTTTAGGTGAAGGCTTTTTGGATGGGGATGCGATAGAATGTCCACGGCACGGCGCACGATTTTGTGTCAAAACCGGAAAAGCACTCTGCATGCCCGCTGTTGAAGACATTGAATGTTTTCCTGTCAAAATTGAGGACGATGAGATATTGGTTAGCATTGATTAACCACTACCTCATCAGAGTGGATTACCATAGTCACTATAGGAGGAAAAAAGATGGTATCAGAAGAATCTGTTTTAGAATCTATCAAAGAAATAATTGACCCCGAAATCGGTATCAACATCGTTGATATGGGACTTATCTACGACGTTGACATTGACGACACAACTGTGGATATAACGATGACTCTAACAAGTCCTGGATGTCCAGCTGGTGGACAGATTGTCAACGGCACACAACACGTTACACAACAGATGGATGGTGTTGAAGAGGTCAACGTGAATGTCGTCTGGACACCGCGTTGGACCCCCGAATTGATGAGCGAAGAAGCGAAGGACGAACTCGGCATCTTTTAACACGTTTATGAGGTCCTGATGGAATACAAAATACCCTTGTTCTGACACCACAACCTGAAGGCGGCTATACAGTGACTTCTCCGCTGTTGCCTGAATTGGTTACCGAGGGCGATTCGTTAGACGAATCATTAGAAAACGTCAAAGATGCTTTTAAAGCAGTCATGGAACTCTATCAAGAGTTAGGACGCTCATTGCCAGAAAATATCCGGATTGGGGTAGTCGTATAGCACATTTCCTACTAATAAATCCTGTCATTTCAAGTATACACGCATAAGGAGTAGGATCATGTCAGAAAATATGTTTACTTCCACTGAATGCGTGATCATAATAGCGTATCTCTGTTATTTGCAGTCCGTTAACCGAGAACAGACAGACCGGCCTCCAACAGAGAAAGAAGTAAGTGAGTTTGGACCACCTCGTCGTGAAAAAGGGAGCGATTCTATAAAACGCCCCGACTGTACGTTAGAAGATCTGTTGGCACAAATGCCAGAGGATGGCTCAAACAGCAAGAAGGCAAAAGATGTCCCATTCGGTCCCCCGCGGGCAGAAAAAGGGAGCGATTCTATAAAACGCCCCGACTATACACTGAAAGACCTATTAGATCAGGTAAAAGAAAATAGTTCACATGATGAAATAGACACTGGCCCGCCTGTGGGCAATGAAGTATGGTAGGGTTAACAAACGTTCCATTACGCGGAGATGCGATATGGATTGGCTTCAATCCTCAAACTGGACATGAACAGGCTGGTCGTCGACCTGCTGTTGTTTTAACTACCAAAGATTTTAACGATAAAACCAGTTTAGTCGTTCTTTGTCCGATTACGCGGAGCAGTGCAAGAGAACAATGGAATCCGTTTGCAATTACGATTCCTGAAGGGTTAGAAGTTGATGGGGTTATCCTTGCAGATCAAATTCGGACTATGGGTTGGCGAGCGAGAAGAGCGGAGTATATCTGTTCCTTGCCAACAGAAACAGTAGATGCTGTTTTAGAAAGAATTCGGAGTGCTTCTGAAAATATTATAGGTTTTTCCTAAGTATTCACATCAAGGTTTATGTTTTACACTTATAGTAAAATTCACAATTACCTTTACATTGGCGAGGTTAGGAAACCTCGCCAGCGCATGTGTGTGGGAATTGCTGTTCATTGAAATGTGAACATATTATTGGATTTTACTATAATATTTCAGAACCTCTCAATTTGTGTGAACGATGAGGAACATGACAATAGTTGAAAAAAGTCCGAAAACCCTCAAAAAACATGATGATGCCTTCCAAATTGAATGGAAAGATGGACACGCCAGCTGGTATCCGTATCGTTATCTCAGACAGATGTGTCCGTGTGCTGAATGTGCTATCATTCGGCACGAAGGTAAGGATGTCCATTCTCTTTTTTCACCACAAGGCGATGGAGATATAACGCTAATTGAAGTTTCAGACGATATTCAACCGCTTGATATTCAGTTAGTTGGTCGTTACGCGCTCCAATTCAGTTGGGACGATGGACATAATACCGGTATCTATCCATTTGAAATCCTGCGCGAGACATGTCCGTGTCCAGAATGTGCACCGTTGCCACCTATTCAAAACGAGGAAGAAACTGAATAATGCAGACAAAACCCTCACTCCCCGAAATTTCACCGCAAGAACTTAAACACAAACTGGACGATAACGAATCTGTGCTGTTATTGGATGTGCGTGAACAAAATGAATACGACATCGTGCATATTGAAGGTGCGCTGTTAGTCCCACTCAACACATTACCGCATCACATAGACAACCTCCCATCAGACCAAGAAATTGTTGTCTATTGCCATCATGGACAACGTAGTCTTTATGCTACTGCCTATCTACATCAAAATGGGTTTACCGAATCTAAAAACCTTGTTGGTGGGATTGACCAGTGGGCAGTCGAAATTGACCCAACGCTAAGGAGATATTAAAATATGCTTGTAGAATTTGAAAACCGTTCTGGCGAAATGGAGCAGGCAGAAATGGAAATTGATGAACCTTGTCCAACTTGTTGTGGTATGCTATTCCCTGTTGTAGAGTCAAAACCGGAAAGTGGATACCGATGTAGCAGCTGCGGACTTGTCTTTAAGCCTGTAGAAGAAGAGGCAAAGGTTGTTTCCGATTAATCAACCTCCCGAAAATCTGGAACTTCCACCGGCGCACCGCCGTTTGCAATAGATTCCTCCGAGACCAACCCCGGCACCGTAAAATCCATAGATGCATAAACATCAATCGGTGGCGGTGTATCGTTGAGAATGCTATCAACAAAATCGCGCACCTTAAAATATTCCCCAAGGTCCCCAACATTCTGCGCCTCAGCAGGCGGATTTTTCCACCGTTCAGGCAGCAAGTCATCAAATTGAGAGAACGGTCGCCATTGCTCACTTATGCCAAACTCACTCAACCAAATCTTTGGTGCAGCACCCAACCCACGTGAACTCTCATAACACCCTTTCGTCCCTTGCAGACTAAAATAAGAATTTGCAGGACGATTCGAGAGCATATCAATCCGAATCTTGATTAACCCACCGCTTTCCGTTTTACAAAGCATCATCACTGTATCCTCCATCGCATGCTCAGGATCAGTATTAACCCCTGTGCCGAGACAACAAACACTCACGACGCGTTCACCAAACCACTGCAGAACTGGACCGAGGCTGTGTGTCGCATAATTGCATCGATTAATGCCTACCTGCCAGTAGTAACGCCACGTCGGGTTGCCATCCGCATCGTGATGAAGTGATTTGATGTTATGGACATACTCTCCTTCCCCGAAATACACATCACCGAACATGCCCGTCTCTACCATATTGCGGATTAACACATTGTGCTTAGAATAACAAGTATTTTCAGCCATTGTCCACTTAGCAGACGACTTCCGAACCGCACGAACAAGGTCATAACATTCCTCTAACTTGACTGCTGCCGTCACCTCACTGATGACGTGTTTTCCTGCTTCCAACGCTTCTATCGACTGCGGAACGTGAAGGTTCTCAGGTGTAGCAAGTACTACAAGGTCAACCGCATCTAACATTTCTGAATAATCTGTAAATTGATGTGGAACATTAAACCGTTCTGCAACGTTTTGAAGTGTAGCCTCATTGATGTCACATACCGCTGTGACATCGGTTTCCGCTATCGTGCTAAACGGTTGAAAATAAGAACTTCCCCGATGCGCCCCAACAATCCCCACCTTTATTTTATTCGCCATGTTTGTCCCTCCTTTTAAATATAGAAATAGCATAGCACATCGCGATTAATTTATCAGTAATGTTTCCTACCCAATCACGAATTCTTTATAGGTAAAATCTTCCGATCATATCTCTCCTTGTAGGAGCAACCCTTTCCCTCTCTTGTAGGAGGGCTTTGTCCGCCCGATTTTTATGTATGTAACCCTGATTTTTTCCAAACTTCACTCAGAAAATCAAACTGAATGTCTCTGCCAGATCAAAGGGGTGTGTAAAGTTTTTGTAGAAATCCGCCCTACAGTGGAAACGCCGCGTAATCATTAGACATTATAACGTTTTAATTGTGAGTTATTGGTCTGCGGAAAAATCTTATGTTTGTCCGTTGGGCAGATGAGGC
>JAGWBU010000022.1:78089-83368 GCA_021295735.1 Candidatus Poribacteria bacterium
AAAATCCGCGTCATCCGATAAATCTGCGATAATCCGCGATTCTGACAACACAACGCAGATTAAATCATTAGAATGTCTATTGCAAATTGAACCTATGTAACCAAATATTTACACACCCAGATCAAAGTCTTAAGTTGATTTCTAAAATAGAACACGGTATAATAATGAAGCATTCCACGACATATAAGAGGCAAGTTTAGCACAGCAAACAACGGAAGCCTGCAAACGCCACTCATGAGCAAAAAAACGCTTGATCATCTGCTAATAGCACTTACAGTTTTATGCGATCTCTGTTTCATTGCCACCGCAATTGTCATTGCATATTGGCTGCGATTTGAATCAGGTTGGCTTGACGCGTTAGCACTACACAAAGGAGGCACACCTCCCTTTGACGACTACTTACGGATAATTCCTGTAACAGCAATTATCTGGTTATTGACGTTAAAAGGTTTCAAACTCTACCGTCCAGAAAGTAATGCTACGCTTTCAGCGTTTTGGGTGCTTTGTAAAGCCTCAATTATCGCACTTATTGCTACGTTAGCAGTGCTCTTTTTTATTTTTCACCACGATGCATATTCACGGTGGGTAATGCTTCTTGCCACAGGATTTAGCCTCGTTTGGTTGTTCCTCGGACGACTTGTCCTATACCGTTTCCGTCAAGCAGTTCAAGCGCAAGGGGTTGGCGTGAGTCGTGTAGCACTCGTAGGCTATGACGAACGTGGCGAAAAAATCATCAATGCCTTAGATGAAAAACCAAATAGTGGATACAAATTAATAGGCATAATTGATGCAAATGCGGAGATAAACCGTATGCCACATCTCGGCAATAGTAAAGACATTCTTGAACTCGTGCAAGTGCATCGTCTTGACATGCTTTTTATCGCATCTCCAACGGTAACGAATGACACTATCCTACAGATTCTGCACGCTTGTGAAGGTGTTCCCATTCAAATCAATGTGCTACCAGAGCTGTCTGAATTTATCAGTGGTGGAACAGCAGTTACGTTTTTCGACGGTATACCAATGTTGCAACTACGCGAGACACCGATGCAAGGGGTAAGCGGTATCGTTAAGCGTTTGGTAGACATCGTTTTTAGTTCTTTGGCATTGATAGTATTAAGCCCTCTTATGTTGATAATAGCGGCAACTATTCGACTAACATCACCCGGCAAAGCAATTTTCCGACAAGAACGCGTCGGTAGGGCAGGGAAGCGGTTCAAAATCTATAAATTCCGCTCTATGCATGCTGATGCTGAAGAAAACGTTGGGCATACATGGGCAAAAACAGACGATCCGCGGCAAACTGCACTCGGAAAGTTTCTGAGACGCTGGAGTCTGGATGAATTACCCCAATTTATCAATGTTCTTAAAGGTGATATGAGTCTCGTGGGACCGCGCCCAGAGATGTCGGGACTAATTGGGACATTCCAAGAATCAGTCCCGCATTACCTTTCACGACAGCGCGTCAAATCCGGTATGACTGGCTGGGCACAGGTCAACGGTTTACGAGGCAATACTTCTCTTGAAGATCGGGTTAACTATGACCGTTACTATATTGAAAACTGGTCGCTTACTCTGGATATAAAGATTATCTTGAAAACGTTGTGGGCAATAAAAAAAGGCTCTCGTTAGTTTATTCCGCAAAAAATCGCCGCACAAACGGCCAAGCCCCTGCTTTGTAATAGCGATGTCCGCCATCACCGATAAATAATTCACACCTATCCGCAACACCAGCGACTGTATAAATTTCCTTCAATCGTTCATACGCGAACTTTACATGATCTATTGGAAAGATACCATCATCCCGTCCAGCAATTGCACAAAACGGACGCGGCGCGATTAACCCAGCAACATCATACATCTCACCTAACCGCATCACACCAGGGACATAGTTGCACTCACAGTGTCGAATAGTGCCGATGCTTCCTTCAAACGTGCAATAGTAGCAGCTCGGCACAGCCACAGCAATGCGCGTTTCACACGCCGCCGCGAAAAGTGACACCGTGCCACCACCAGAATTGCCAGTAATCGCTATCCGTTCAGCATCTACCGGAAGATTAGCTATTGCCCAATCAATGAGACGCGACATATCCCACACCCGTTCACCGATCGGGGTTCTGCCAACAAGTATGCTATGAACTAACTGATGTCGGCATGAATGTGTGCTATTGTTCTGCTTATCCGCTTCGGTGCGTGTTTCACCAAACGCGCGTGTTGTTGGTGCAATAGCAATATATCCTTCCTCCACTGCTGCTTGCCGAGCAATGTCACGTTCACCTTCCACCATCTCCTTCTCCTCTTTTTCAGAATGAGCAATACCAGCGTAAATATGCGGATGGTTATGACCATGCGGTGCAAGGATTAGTGGGACTTTCCCTTCAATTGTTTTCGGGCGGATCAGATAGAACGGCAGCGGCACTGTCGGTTCTACCCACAAATACCAACTCTCGCGAATATGGTTGTCCATATCCAAAACTTCCAGTTGTTCCGCTTTCGGGACATAACCAGCAAGGTCAGATTCCATGTTGTCTAAACCGAGTACTTCCCGCAATTCCGGACGAAAATTGGCTTGCCATGCTACCAATCCTTCTCGTGTCGTTTCCTGAAATTCATATTTCCGCGGCACAGTAGCGTATAAGTTTCCAAAATGTTTTTCTGCGTTATACATTAAGACTTCTCCTCTACAGATACGGGTGTGTAAATATTTGGTTACATTGCGATGATTACGCGGCGTTTTCCACTGTAGGGCGGGGTCCCGCCCCTACAATAGGAGTTGTGCGGATTTCTACAAAAACTTTACACACCCTACAGATACGGTTCACTTGACAAAATCTTTAGTAGTGCTATAATACCATAACAATAATAGACAACACACTAACACCTGTCAACTGAATTCTTCCATTTAACCATCGTTGAATTGATGTGAAAGGATTTTCATGAAAGTATTGATAACTGGTGCAAGCGGTAGACTCGGTACGTATGTCATTCGAGAATTAGCAGAACGCCATACACTTGTCCTAATGTCCCGCAGACGACCGCCCGATGAATTTTCTAAGATGCCATTTGTCCAAGGCGATCTAAACAATTTTGAAGACTGTCAACGCGCTGTTGATGGCGTAGACGCAATCCAACACCTCGGCGCGCAGCCTGGTCCCGTCGATCATCCAGATATGCGTGCCGGTGCTGCAGAGAAAGGCATCCCCTTTGACGCAACTTTCAAAACGAATATGCTCGGCACTTACTATCTGATGCAAGCCGCAATTGAAGCTGATGTTCAAACGGTGGTGATGTCCGGCAGTAATTGCGCATTAGGGCACGGGTTCCGCATCAGCAAAACACACATGCCGATTGACTATCTGCCTTTAGACGAAGAACATCCGTGCTATCCAGAAGATTCCTACAGTTTCTCTAAACGTTGCGGTGAAGACCTATTAGCGAGTTATACCCGTGCTTACGGTATCCGAACCTATATCACCCGCCCTGCCGGTATCACACCAGAAGAACGCAGAAAGCAGATGGCAGAAAATGCAAAACCGACAACAGGTTGGACTCCATGGCTCTGGTGTTGGGTCGGAAGCGAAGACGTCGCAAGTGCGCACCGTTTGATCATGGAAAAAGCAGATACACTTCCGCCACATGATGTATATTTTCTCAACGCAGATGACACTTCTGCTTTAGAAACTTCCCTTGAATTGGTTGAACGTTTTAAGCCGGAATTTCTCCCAAAAGTCCGAATGCTAAAAGGACATCAATCATTTATCAATTGCGACAAACTCAAAAACGCTGTCGGGTGGCAACACGAAACATCGTGGAGGGAATAATATTAGTAAAGCATAATAAGTAGACGCTATTATTGAAGTTACGGCGTTTGTAGTCGCGCAATTCATTGCGCCTCTTACATTCAAGTAATATATTTGAAAATGCTACGCGAACAAAATGTATGGATAATTATATGCTGAACTAAAATTTGTTTTCTTTGGAGGAAATATGATGGCAACTAATGACAGGGTGCGCATCGGAGTCGTCGGTGTCGGTAGTATATCTGTGCGCGGCATCCTGCCGCATCTCACACAAGACGATGTCCAAGATAGATTACAGGTGACCGCTGTCTGCGACCCTGTCCCCGGCAGAGCACAAGCCGCATCCGAAAAATTCAACGTGCCGCATGCTTATGAAACTTTTGAGGAACTTTTAGCAGACGAACACGTTGATGCTGTCAGCATCGCATCACCCATAGGTCTGCATTATGAGCAGGGAAAACTCGCTATTGAACACGGTCTCCACGCGCATTTTAACAAAACGATGACAACTACCGTTGATGAGGCTGATGACCTGATTGAATCGGCAAAGCGCAAGGGAGTCAAATTAGTCGCTTCTCCCGGACAGATGCTGCGTCCGATACACCAAGAGATTCGCAGACTGATTAACGATGGCGCAATCGGAACACTGACATGGGCTGCCACTGGATCCTCTTTTGGCAGATACCACGAAGGTGAATCTGTTCGGCACGGTGACGATGTCCTATCCAATATCAACCCTGCGTGGTACTTTCGCAAACCGGGCGGAGGTCCCCTCTACGACATGACCGTTTACGGATTGCATACAATGACCGGCATTCTCGGTCCTGTGAAACGAGTGACTGCTTTCTCTGGTGTGCGTGTCAAAGAACGCGAATTCCGAGGCGAGATGCTTCCGTGCGACATGGATGATAACACCTTTATTCTGATTGACTTCGGTGATGCCTTCTTTGGCTTTATCTATGGCGCAGCAGCTGGACACGCAATCAAAGGCGGATTAGCGATTAACGGAACAGCAGGCGTAATTGAGGGCAGCACCATTAACGGTAAACCGATTGATGCACCGAAAAGGGAATTACCACACGTCGTGGGGGCACATCGCAGCATACAGGAAGCGCACGTTTTTGAAGATATTATGCAGCTTGTTGACTGGATACGTGAGGACAAACCTACCATCGTTACTGCGGAGCATGCACGGCATGTGATAGAAATTTTTGATGCGGGATACCGCTCCGCTGAAACAGGGCAAGCACAAACCTTGCGAACCACATTTTGATATGAGGGTGAATAGAATAATTCTCTTTCTAAGTGCGCTACTTAACCTTGATATCCACAAAATTATAGAGTATCCTTGAGTATATGAGGGGTGTGCATAAATATTTGGCGCATCAACACAGACAGGAACAGACGCCAGGTGCCGCTTGATTTATAGAAATGCGTTTGTAGTCGCGCAATTCATTGCCAAATCAACGCAGCATGCGC
>JAGWBU010000022.1:83429-95398 GCA_021295735.1 Candidatus Poribacteria bacterium
CCGAATGCCTTATGGCATTCCCCGTGTGGCATGCTGCGCCTCTTTGAACTTGTGGACGGAAACCCACGGCGTGTGCCTACTACCTTTAAGCGCATATTTAACATCGGAATTATTTATGCACACCCCTCAAGTATATAGGCACTGCATTCACAGGAGAAATTTACTCATGAAATTTGATGAACAAACGACCATGACAGTTGACAATCTCATTACATGTGATGCCGAGATTATGAGTGGTACTCCGGTGTTTAAAAACACCCGTGTTCCCATAAAAAATCTGATTGACTATTTAGAGAGTGGAGAAACGCTTGATGATTTTTTGAAGGATCTTCCGTCTGTCAACCGTGATCAAGCAGTCAAGGTCTTGGAACTTGCCAAAGAAATGCTCCTAACACATGCCTATGCAAATTCTCATTGATAAATGTTTGCCTACAGAAACTTAAGTGCCTTAAGGAATTACAATTTATGCCAAAAGCTCTATGTATAGGGGAACTTCTCATCGATTTTGTTTCCACAACCCCCGATGTAACTCTTGCCGAAGCACCGGGATTTGTCAAAGCCCCTGGCGGTGCGCCTGCTAACGTCGCTGTCGGGTTAGCCAAACTCGGTGTGGATGCAGGGTTTATCGGCAAAGTCGGTGCTGATCCGTTCGGTGGTTTCCTGACTGAAACACTTCAACAGAACAACGTTGATACGACTTATCTCATCGCAGGAGAGACTTCTCGTACCACATTAGCCTTCGTTGCCACACGCTCTGACGGCATGAAAGATATTACTTTTTATCGGCATCCCGGTGCCGACATTCAACTGTCACCGGATGAAATTGATGTGGACTACATCCAATCTGCGGAACTGTTTCATTACGGTTCTGTTAGCCTCAGTCATTCACCGACCCGTGAAGCAACACTCAAAGCAATTCAATCTGCAAAATCCGCAGGCGCGTCCATCTCTTATGACCCAAATTTGCGTTTGATGCTATGGGACAACGCTAACGATGCAAAGCATTGGATATGGGAGGTGATGCCCTATGCAGATGTCGTCAAGATATCAGAGGAAGAGTGGGAGTTTGTTACAGGAGATGTCAAATTGAAGCAAGGTATTGAACGAATTCTCGGACTCGGTGTGAAATTGCTTGTTGTCACGTTAGGGGAACGCGGATGTTATTACACAAACGGTAACGCTGAAGGATATGTTGAAGGTTTTGCCGTTGAAGTAGTGGATACGCTCGGTGCAGGTGATGCATTTGTCGCTGCTATGCTCACGCAACTAATGACGCATGCTGACTTAGCATCGCTTGAAAAAGATCGTCTTGATAGCATCATGCGGTATGCAAATGCAGCGGGAGCATTGGCAACCCAGAAGATCGGCGTAATTCCTGCGCTGCCAATGGCTCAAGAAATTGAAAGATTTATCTCAGAGCGGGACACATAAATATTAGGAGTAGAGCTGCTTAAGGCTCGCTATTTCCTATTTATCCCTGCCATAAAGTATCGTCGATTGGGTAGAGTTTACGAAACCTCATAGGTGTCAATTTAAGGATATATCCTCTTGTGGGAGGGAAACCTTGTCCGCCCGATTTTCTTCTTGTAGGAGCGGTCTCCTGGTCGCGACATCGGACGAAAGGTCGCGACCAGGAGACCGCTCCTACAGAAAGAGGTTTTAGAGGAAAGCAGAATTACTGCAGAATTGAATGGCTCTGTATACACCTTAAGGAATAGTTGACAAAAACCTTAAGGTTGAATATACTATAAGTATCGCTTTTAACCCACAGCAAATCAGAATACGTCACGGAGAGGAGAAATAAATTGAGGTTTCAGCAAAATATCGTAAAAATCAGTTGTATATTGATGTTTATATTAGTTGGTAGTGTTAATGCACAGCAGAATCTGGCACAAGAAGCTTATGCGATCTTTGAGCAATCCTGCCTAATATGCCACGGTGAAAACGGCTCCTACCGGGAATCACTCATCATTGAACACAAAGCACTTATTGAAGGTGGCACAGTCATCCCTGGAAACCCAGGTGATTCCGTGTTCTATCAACGGCTCATTGAAACGAACATTGCCAAACGGATGCCACAAGGACAACCGCCACTTGACCCCGAAGCGATTGAGACAATTCGCCAATGGATTGCTGCAGGCGCTCCCGATTGGGACGCTGTTCCCAGACCAAAACCTGACTTCATTACAACCGATGCGATGCTTGAAACGATTGAAAACCACGTCAATTCTCTTTCCGCGCGTGACAAATCGTTTGCACGTTATTTTACGCTGACACATCTCTATAACGCAGGTGAGACAACTGAAGCGCTCAACGCCTATCGGCGCGCCCTCTCAAAACTGATCAATAGTCTCTCTTGGGGACGTCAGGTTGTTAAACCGCAGCCTATTGATGTTGAGGAAACCGTTTTCTACATTGACCTGCGCGATTATGAGTGGGATGTGAGAAACGATGCATGGACGCAGATTGAACAGGTATATCCTTACCAAGTGACGTTTGATGCGTCAACACAAACGCATCTCAGCGATAAACTTACAACGCTACAGCAAGAGATGGACTGTGAGGTGCCGTTTATCAATGTGGATTGGTTTCTCGCAACTGCCTCATTGCCACCGCTTTACCACGATATTCTCGCACTTCCACAAACAGACCGTGAATTAGAAGCAGCACTTGAGGTATTCGTTGCTGAAAACCTCCAAAATGCGCCTGGGAAACGGGTTTGGCGTGCAGGTTTCAATAATTCACGTGTTTCAAGACACAATCGTGTTCTTGAACGTCACAAGTCTCGGTATGGAGCGTATTGGAAAAGTTACGACTTTGCAGGAAGTGCAGATTCACAGAGTGTTTTTACACATCCGCTTGATTTTACACACGACGGTGGCGAAATTATCTTCAACCTACCGAACGGGTTGCAGGCATATTACCTTGTAGATGGTAACGGTAATCGACTTAATGAAGCACCGATAAGCATCGTATCTAATCCGGCAGTAAGTGATCCGACAGTCCGTACTGGTCTCTCCTGCATCGGTTGCCACACAAAAGGAATGCAGACGTTTGAAGACGAGGTGCGTGCTGTTGTTGAACAAGCAGATAGCCCACCTTTTAACAAAGAGCAAGCGTTAGACTTGTATGTTGTAAAGTCGGTAATGGATGATCTTGTAGCGGAAGATATGAAACGTTTTCGTGTAGCACTTGAAGAAACAGGTGGGGTGTTTGGTGGGATTGAACCGGTCCAACGATTGCACGAGGCGTTTCAAGCACCTCTCAGTGCGGCACACGCTGCTGCTGCAGTTGGGTTAGAAACAGGAACGTTCCTTGAGAAAATTAGTAATAATGTAAGTTTACAAAACTTATTAGGTGCATTGGTGTTAGAAAACGGTTCCATCAAACGTGACGCATGGACATCGGCTTTTCACGATGTGGTTGCTGCGTTGGATTCTCCTGATAATGTCCTGCCACCTATTGTGGAGCGACCCGAAATAATTCCTGGTGCTGGTGTTTCTATTCCCGATGCGAACTTACGTGCAGCAATTGAGGAAGCACTCGGTAAAGCAGCAGATGATGTGATTACAGTTGAAGATATGGCAACTTTAACAACTCTAAGAGCAAGTAACAGGTACATTAAGGATTTGACAGGAATTCAGCATGCAATAAATTTGGAAGAATTGTGGATTTCAGGAAATCCGGTATCCAACATTTCGCCACTTGCTGGATTGAAAAACCTTATCGGTTTAGCTGCATGGGACATGGATATAGAAGATTTTTCGCCACTTGCAGAATTAACAAAATTAAAATGGTTAGAATTGTTTAATACGCCAATATCAGACATTTCACCACTGGCACACCTTACGAGCCTGAAAAGCTTGAGGCTCTATGGAACTGGTACAGAAAACCTGGCACCACTGGCAGGCTTAACCAGCCTAACACTATTGCAGATTGCTAACAATGAGACGCTATCGAATGTTTCACCCTTGGCAGGCCTAATCAATTTGGAATGGTTGGACCTTCATCGTTGCGACTCACTAACGGATATTTCATCATTGGCAGGGTTAACCAAATTGGAGTATATTAACCTTAACCATTCCAGAAGAGTGTACGATTATTCTTTATCGCCATTATCAGGTTTAACAGGATTAAGACGTTTGCGACTTGCCGAGAATAGAATATCAGACGTATCTTCACTTGCAGGGCTAACAGGCTTGAAAAGGTTAGATTTAAACAGGAATCAAATAGTTGATATATCACCGTTATTCGGTTTAACAGGATTAACTGAGCTTTACCTCCACGCAAACAGTATCTCAGACGTATCTTCACTTGCAGGGCTAATTAACTTAGAATGGTTAGATTTACGTGTAAATCAAATAGCTGACATATCCGCTTTAGATGGGTTATCTGCGCGCACTCATATAAGTTGGCTTAAAAACCCAGGTGCCCCTGTAGGGGGTCCTAAAATAGAAGGGCCTTGGTTATGGGTGCCTATTCCAGAAAAACAACTCGACAACAATACAGATTTATTGTCAGAAGTGAGTGGAGGTGCTGTAACAGAACCTCAGATTGCTACGAGAGGTGCTACGGAAGGAAAAGCAGTCGGAAATTATGAGTGGACAGCACATAATATTTCTCCTACAGGGATGGATGATGATATAAATAATATGTGGGAAATGGTGCGTGCTTTTGGCTTACCTGAAGAATATGAATGGAAGACTGAAGTTATTATTGTTTACGGTTCTGTAATCTTAGATTCACCTCTGGAACAAAAAATAAACATGTTTGTGGGTAGTGAAGGTCGCCACAAAGTTTGGCTTAATGGTGAGTTAATCTACGAGCAGTTAAACAGACCTATAAAATACGATTATTGGACGGAGGATAGTGACGGTTTCGTACAGTTTTTTCCTATTACTCTGAAACAGGGAGCAAATGTTCTGTTAGTCGCAGTTGGCAACGGGGGAACGTTTACGGGGCACTTCGGTTTTGAAGAAGGCACAGAATATACGTTGTTACCCCCTTCAGGAATTGATATTCCTGACCCAAACCTCCGCTCCGTTATCGCAGAGGCACTTGACAAAGAGGATAATTTTCCAATTACGCGTGAAGAAATAGCGACATTAACAATCCTAAGAGCAAGCAACAGGGACATTAAGGATTTAACAGGTATTGAGTACGTTATAAATCTGGAAGAGTTGTGGATTTCAGAGAATCCTATATCCGATCTCTCACCACTTGCGGGATTGAAAAACCTTATCGGCTTAGGAGCATGGGATACACCTAATATATCTGATTTATCGCCACTTGTCAAACTACCCAAACTGAAATGGGTAGACTTTGGTAGATTCCCGGCACCTAACTTCTCTCCTTTGGCAGACATAAAAAGTCTGAGAAGATTGACATTTCATGATGGGGGCATAAAAGACATTTCACAGTTGGCAGGGTTAACACAGTTGACTATTCTTGACATTCCCTATAATAGCTCCTTGATACCAGATTTATCCGCTATTACAAAGTTAACAAACTTGGAGATATTTGTAGCGAATACCTGTGGTATATCAGATATAACGCCTCTGGCAGCATTGACGAAATTGAAACATTTAGATCTTCACAATAACAAAATATCGGACGTATCTCCGCTCGAAAAATTGGTAAATCTGGAAATGGTTAAACTTTATGGCAACTTAATATTAGACATTTCTCCTTTGGAAAATTCCCCTATATACCCTAATGTTTTTTGGCTTGAAAACCCAGGTTCTGCTATGAGCGGACCGAGAATAGAGGGGCCTTGGACGTGGCTAAAATTACCTGTTGAACATTTTGACGCAGATTGGTTATCTGAAGTGAGTGGCGGCACCGTTACAGAACAGCAAGTCGCTACATACGGTGCAACAGACGGACAACACATCGGAGATAACGTGTGGAAATCTGCCAAAATTATTGACCGAGATGGCATTAATATCCTTGAAATGCTGTCTTTTGGCAAGGAAGACAGAGGAAAATACCCCTTAATTTACAGTGCTATCGTCTTGAATTCACCTCGTGAACAGAAAACAAAAATACTTGAAGGAAGTCAAGAGGCGTCTGTAAAAATCTGGCTCAATGGTGACTTGGTACATAAAGCCGTTAGAACAAAGAGTGGTGCACGGCTTTATGATCGATTTTCCCCTGTTACACTCAAAGAAGGCGCAAATGTCTTGTTAGTTGCAATTCTAAACTTGCATGGAAGGTTTGGGTTATGTTCTGTCGGGTTTGATGAAGGCACAGAGTATACGGTAATACCTCCAGATATGGTTTCACGTCTCAGATTCTCTACAATGGAGACAGCAAACCTTCTCGCTGGCGATACGTTTACTCTAAACCTTAATGCAGAAAACATCACTGATTTAGCAGGATGGCAAGCCGATATTGCCTTTGATCCAAATGCGCTTGAAGCGGTTGAAGTCACCGAAGGCAATTTCTTGAAGTCGGAAGGCGGCGATACCTTCTTCCAAGGAGGCACGATTGACAATAAAGCAGGAAAAATTACCGGCCTGTTTTCGGCGCGGCAATCTGAAGGCGGTGCCAGCGGCACAGATGCATTACTCACTATAACATTTAGGGTGAAAACAAGTGGTGAATCCGAAATAACATTAGAGAATTTTGAATTTGGTTCTATCACCGGTGACATTATTCCTGTTGTTCCTCCATATATTACTATTACTGTAGGAGACTATCCTGCTTGGGATGTGAATCAGGATGGACGTGTGAGTATTTTAGACCTCATTCTCGTTGCACAAGATTTCGGTTCAGACGCACCCGCTAACTTACGGACAGATGTAAATCGTGATGGCGTTATCAACATTCAAGACCTTATTCTTGTGGCACAACACTTTGGTGAGTCAGCAGATTCGGCTGCTGCGTCTCCGATACTTGCAACAGACAACAAGGAACTCATGCCTATAATGGTCCAAACATGGATAGATCAAGCACAGGTTGAAAACGATGGTTCTATTGCTTTCCGACAAGGGATAGAGAATCTCGAACGGCTATTAGCATCGCTACTTCCTGAAAAAACAGCACTCCTTGCGAACTATCCGAATCCGTTCAATCCTGAGACATGGATACCGTATCAGCTGGCAAAACCTGCGGATGTCACCTTGACAATCTATGCTACAAATGGTGCGGTTGTTCGGACATTGGCGTTAGGACATCAGGCAGCAGGAATATATCAAAGTCGTAGCCGTGCGGCGCATTGGGATGGCAGAAACAGTGTGGGGGAGTCTGTGGCAAGCAGTATTTATTTCTATACGTTAACTGCAGGAGATTTCATGGCAACGCGGAGGATGTTGATTTTGAAGTAATTCTTATAAGGCGTAGTTAATAACAAAACTCACACCTTATAAAATAGTTGCAACTTTTTCATCATTTTGTTAAACTGAAAATATTGAAGTTGCAGTTGTTCGGAACTCAGTCTACCCGCTGTAATAAGTTTAGACACTATGTCAAAAATAAATTCCGAGAATTAATTTCTGTTATTCTTGGGTTTTATGGAGGTAATCTAATGATTACGAAATGTCAGTTGATACTTGGTTTACTCTTCAGTTTTATGCTAATGGCTGTTGTAACAGTGTTTGCCGTAGAAGAGGTTAAGGTTTCCGAATATGGAAATGGCAAACAAATTTGGTTTGAAGCTGAACTTTTTGATGAACGCGATGAAAATGAAGTTTACAAATTAGGTAAAGGTGAAGGCGCAAAAGAGCCCACTGATGGTGCCTACGGTGATATTGTCACCAACTCAGGTGGAGATGGATGGCTCCGTTACAATTTTGACATCAGTCTTGCTGGTGGAGAAGCGGGGGATTGGCGGTTTATCGGACGTGTCATCAATCCGAATAACCATTCGGATTGGTTGTGGGTTCTGGGTGACGATGGCGATGAAATCCCCAAGGAAAAACCTGGCCACTTTCAAAAAGATGTGGAAATCATTTTTGAAGAAAATACGCCTGAGTGGGCATGGGTACGAACCGGCATTTTCGGTGCGGATGGCGGCACCGTCAATAAATTGCGTGACGGTGAAAACGTCATGATTATATACACCCGTCAAAGTTCCAATCTGGTTCAATATGATGTTTTTCTCTGGTCAAGCGATTTAGAGTATGAACCGACCAATGAGGACTATGAAAACGCTGAAGTCGCAACTTTGCCTGTTAATCCGAAAGGATTGCTGACAACAACTTGGGGTAATCTCAAGAATCGGTAGGAATTGAAGGTTCTAACTCAGTTGAGGTAGTTGGTTCTAATTCTGCCTGACATTCAGAACAGTAGCCAATTATCTCGTTCCGGAAGCGCACTGGTTTAAATTGGTGCGCATCACACACAGATTTCTGCAAAGCATCGATTTGCGGCTCTTTAAATTCAACGATCTGACCACACCGCAGACAGATAAGATGGGCATGCTCTTTGAGCGAATGGATGCTTTCGTATCGGGTGTTTTTGTGTGCGTCAATGAATTCCGTTAGCAGCCCGCTTCTAACAAGCAGCGGCAGAGTCCGGTAGATAGTTGGACGCGAAACATTATAACCATTTTGACGCATCTGAACCAAGAGGTCTTCGATTTGGAAATGTCCTGGGTAGGCAAAGACTTGGTCCAAGACATCCATCCGTGTTTGAGTCAGACGGAGTCCGGAACTTTTAAGAAAATCTTCAAACTTTTGTGTAATTTCGTCAGCAGTGGTAGGTTCTTCAACGGAATTCATTTTTTAACCTGTTTTCGGTTTTAGTTGTCAGATTATTTAAGTTTCAAAGCATAAGGTTTGCTCTGATTCAACAAGCTTGTTTTTTACAGCAAGTTTATAAAAACGTTCAAGCCCCGCGACTTCCGATTCTGCCAAGTCATAGTGGATGTGATGTTGTAAATAGTCTTTACAGAGGTTTTCGGGCAAATCAAGTTTTGGTGCTTCAATCCGTGCAATTTCAGGTATTTGTGTAATACCTTGATTTTTCGCTTCTAAAAGTAGGTTCGGCGCATCACCGAGTTCCACTTCTCCCCTCGCAACCCAACAAGCATAGACAAAAGGTAACCCTGTTAATTCTTGCCATTCTGTGCCGAGATCAATGCTATATTCTGTGGCACCGAGGTTTTTAAGTGCTGCATCCCCAATAAGTAGCACTGCCTCTGTTTCTGCAGTGGCAGGATCAATTGACGGATCACAAGGAACGAACGTCGGAGAAAGTTGGTATTTTTCAGCGAGTAAGATTTTCAGCAATGCTACAGATGATCGGGAACTTGTATCTAAAGCAATTTGTTGGATGTCCTGAATCGGCACGCGACTGAACAATTGAATGCTGAGGACGCTACCGCGCGATGCTATTGATATGTTTGGGAGAATGCGGTAACCTTCACCTCTATCATTTGCCCGAAAGTATTCAACAATTGGGATCAAACCAATGTCTAATTCGTTATCACTCAAAAGAACCGCAAGACGACTTGGCACTTCGAAGCTGAGATCAATTTCTTCTGTTTGAAGTTCACCATTCAAAAGTGGATAAATGTGTGGTTTAGTGTTCAAAAATGACACTGCACCGACCTTTAGGGCGCCGCTTGCAAGCCCATATTGAGATGTGCGACTTTTCTGTACCACTGATTCCCCTCTCGGATGATTTCATTGTAAAGTGTATCGCGTTCTACTGGGATATATCCTGCCTCTTCAATTAGGCGCGTGAGTGCATCTACAGAAACAGCCTCCGGTGTATCAGCTCCTGCCATGTGTGTAATTTTTTCCTCTGTCACTGTGCCATCAATATCATCAGCACCAAAACTAAGTGCGATTTGTGCTGTTTTTAACCCTGTCATAATCCAATAAACTTTTATATGCGGCATGTTGTCCAACATTAAACGGGATACTGCGATGTTTCGCAAATCAGTTAAGCCTGATGTAGAAGGCAGATAAGCCAGGCGTGTGTTTGCTGGGTGGAATGCAAGCGGAATAAATGTGACGAACCCGCCTGATTTATCCTGCTGTTCTCGCAATCTAATGAGATGGTCAACCCTATCTTCATTTGTTTCAAGATGTCCATAGAGCATTGTTGCGTTCGTAGGTATACCGAGTCGATGCGCAATGTCGTGAATTTCAAGCCATCCCTCAGCACTTAATTTGCCGGGACAGATTTTTTCACGCGTTTCTTCAGCAAAAATTTCTGCACCACCACCGGGTAACGAATCTAATCCAGCCTCACGGAGTTGTTTTAAGACATCCTCTATAGACATTTTGAAGATACGTGAGAAATGATGGACTTCAACAGCCGTAAAAAATTTGAGGTGGACATCAGGCATCCGTTCTTTGAGTCCACGGATAATCTGTAGATAGTAGTCAAACGGGAGTTTTGGGTGTAAACCACCCACGCTATGAATTTCGGTGCATCCGTGCTCTATAGAATACATCGCTTTGTCTAAGAACTCATCAACACTCATCTCCCACGCGCCTTCTGTTTGCATGTTTTTTCGGGCAAAGGCACAAAAATGGCACCGCGCATGAAGGATGCACACGTTTGAATAATCTATATGTTGGTTGATGTTATAATATACGACGTTGCCGTTTAGGTGTTCACGGCTTTGGTTCGCGATAAATCCGACTCCTGTAATATCAGGACTTTCGTAAAGCGTGATTCCCTCCTCAAAAGAGAGTCTCTTTTTCGCTTTGACTTTTTCATAGATGGTGGGTAATTTAGGGTCTGTAAAAAGGTTATAGTTCTCCATTATCTTCCTGTAACTTCTCCTCTATGGCTTTCTCCAGCATTGCCAGAGCCATTCAATTCTCCAATAATTTCTTCCTTCTCTCTAAAACCTCTTCCTGTAGGAGCGAACTCCAGCTCGCGCCCATGCGCAAAATGTAAAAAAACACAAAAACTGAATGGCTCTAAGCATTTGCAAAAACTGCTTGACACTTATCTATTATGAAGGTATTATAGCATAATCGCTTTAGAAATGCAAGAGAATCTTTTTGGAAAAGGACGAAAAGAATTATGTCAAAACTTGGACTTATTCATTACAACTATGCAGGTAAATCGCTTGATGATTTTCTAAAATTCACAAGTGAAACAGGATTTGGATACGTTGAACTCTCTATCGGTGATGTTTGGAAATCGGATACTGCTGATCCCGAAAAGAATGCTGAGGCAGTGCGCGAACAAGTTGAGTCTTACGGTTTGCAGGTCTCGGCACTTGGTGCAGGAAACGATTTTGTTGTGTTGGAGGAAGAAACTATCCAGGCACAAGTTGAACGGATGGAACACATCGCTGGACTCGCAAAACGTGTTGGCACTTCAGTTCTTCGGACAGAAGGCGGCTCTATGAAGGATTCTGTGCCAGAAAGCCGATGGGTTGAAGCGATGGCAGGATGTTTAACCCGTTGTCTTGAATTTGCTGAAAAGGACGATGTTTATTTAGCAGTAGATAACCATGGTTTAGTTACCAATGACGGTGATTTGCAGGTGGAATTGTTTGAACGTGTCGGTTCTAAACATGTCGGTGCGAATATGGACACCATGAATTATCGTTGGGCGGGTCATGATTTAGAGACAGTCGGCAGATATTATGAAATTATTGCCCCTTGGACATTACACACGCATCTGAAAGATGGAACGGGGTCACGCGGGAGTTACCGTGGGGAAGCACTCGGTGAAGGCGAAATTGATCTTGAGAAGGCGATCAATTGTTTGCGAGAAGCAGGTTATGATGGGGTCTGGTGTTGTGAATATGAGGGCAGAGAAAATGATGGCACGGGTCAACGGAAAAGCTTCGCGTGGATGCAGGAAAATCTGTAGTGTGCGAAAATGAAAACACATGAATGTGAATATTGCAATGGTGAAATTCGTGAGAGAAACGTTACTGTTAATCACTGGTATGAAGATAAATTAGTGATTAGTGATACCACCCACTACCTAAAGGTAGGGGCTTCGGTTTCATCGCGATTGCGCTGTTTCCGAAGAAATCAGCGTCTTAC
>JAGWBU010000166.1 GCA_021295735.1 Candidatus Poribacteria bacterium
CGGAAACCCACGGCGTGTGCGGACTACCTTTAAGCGCATATTTAACATCGGAATTATTTATGCACACCCCTCATTTATTTCTTGACTTAACCTCGCGTCTGCGTGGATGAAGCACAAATTCTGTATATCCATTCGGCAACTCACATCCCTTAAAAACTAAATCTAAAGCTGCTTGAAAAGCGATGCTCTGTTCATAATTGGGCGCCATATTCCGATAGTTCAAGTCACTTGCGTTTTGTTCGTCAACAACCTTTGCCATCCGTTCAAACGTCTCTGTAACCTGCGCTTTCGTTACAATCCCATGACGCAGCCAATTCGTTATATGTTGACTTGAAATCCGCAATGTTGCGCGATCTTCCATCAAACCGACGTTATTGATATCCGATATTTTGGAACAACCGATACCTTGGTCTACCCATCGCACGACATATCCGAGAATCCCTTGTGCATTGTTGTCCATTTCACGTTGGATTTCATCAGCGGACAACTCACGTTCATTTAGCAAGGGTGGAGTCAATAGGTCTCTTAAACTTGCACGCTCCCGCAAAGCGAGTTCGTCTAACCATTTGGCAACATTCACTTTATGATAGTGTATCGCGTGTAATGTAGCGGCTGTCGGTGAAGGCACCCACGCTGTCGTTGCTCCCGCCATCGGATGATTCACTTTTGCCTCAAGCATCTCCGCCATCTCATCAGGTTTTGTCCACATCCCTTTGCCAATCTGTGTAATACCGGGCAAACCCGTCTCAATCCCAATATCAACATTCCAATCCTCGTAAGCACGCATCCAAGGTTCATTACGAATGTCTACTTTCGGAATCATTGGACCGGCTTCCATGCTTGTATGGATTTCATCACCTGTTCTGTCCAAAAATCCGGTATTTATGAACACGAGACGTTGTGATGCTATTCGAAGCACTTCTTTGAGATTAACGGTGGTGCGGCGTTCTTCATCCATAATTCCAATTTTTATAGTATTCGGCGTGAGTCCAAGTGTATCCTCAATCTTTTCAAACAACCGAACGGTCATATCCACCTCTTCAGGTCCGTGGAATTTCGGTTTGACGATATAGACACTACCTGTTTTGCTATTGGTATATTCGCTTTTCCCTTGCAGATCGTGCATAGCGGCAAATGTTGTTACCATTGCATCAAGGAAACCTTCAGGAATTTCTTCGCCGTCTGCTGTTAAGACGGCATCTGTATACATGTGGAGTCCAACGTTCCGAATTAAGAGCAAACTCCTGCCCGACAATGTAAAAGTGCTACCATCTGGTGCTGTGTATGTTTTATCTGGTGCTAATCGTCTGGTTATCATCTTTCCATTTTTCTCAAACGTTGTTTCTAACGTTCCTTTCATGATGCCGTTCCAATTGCTGTAGACGCGCACTTTATCCTCGGCATCAACAGCAGCAACCGAGTCTTCGCAATCCTGAATAGTTGTGATTGCAGACTCAAGGATTACATCTGCAACACCAGCAGGATGTGCTTTGCCAATCGGGTGTTCCCTGTCAATCTGTATTTCAATGTGCAATCCATGGTTTTGAAAAAGAATAGAACTGAGTTTATCACCATCTTGCGTAAAACCCACAAATTTGCTTGGGTCTTCTAAACCAACTTCGTTTCTATCACGAAGGGTAGCACGTAGCTGCAACTTTCCATCAATTGTCTTAAGCAAAAAATCTGTAACATCAGAAAAACTTCCCGATTCAAGATTGATGACTTCATCTAAAAACTGCTCTGTGTAAGCGATAACCTTCACACCACGAATTGGATTATAGTCACCACTCCGGGTAGCCCCATCTGCTTCATCAATCACATCGGTTCCGTAAAGTGCGTCATAGAGACTACCCCATCGTGCGTTTGTTGCATTTAAGGCGTAGCGTGCATTATCTACCGGGACAACTAACTGCGGACCGGCAATCAGCGCAATCTCTAAATCAACATCTTCCGTTGTGACAATAAAATCATCACCTTCAGTCACCAGATATCCTATGTCGGTAAGGAACGCAGAATATGCCTCATGGTCCATCGGTTCACCTTTGCGTTCAAGATGCCACGCGTCAATCTGTTGCTGCAGTGTATCCCGTTTTTCCAATAGCAATCGGTTTTCTGGAGCAAACTTTTTAACAATTTCGTCGAATGCTGTCCAGAAGGAGTCTGCATCTACGCCTGTTCCAGGTGCAATCTCATCTCGGACCAATGCATACAAATCTTGATCTATTTTGAGGCTACCGATATCAATCCGGTCTTCCATGCTATCTTCTCCATTTCAAACGCGGTTTCATAGTCCCTTTGTGATGTCATATACACTTACCTGAAGTGTCATTACACAAGTCCACATGCTATATCAAGTGCTAATTATCTTACCAACACTTCCGTCATGTGTCAAACATTTTCTGATTTTGAATTTTACATACAAACGTTCTTCGCTAACATAGCGCTATTCTCATAGGCATTCAATTGTCGGTTTATTACTCGTTTTAGTCGAAAGTCGCGAGCTGGAGCTCGCTCCTACAGGAAGAGGTTTTAGGAAAAAAAGAAATTATTGGAAAATTGAATGCCTCTGGCGCGATTGCCAAATTTCGTTGACATTATGACACTTATCGGCTATAGTGACAAAAGTTAGTTGCTATAGTTGAATAAGGTAATTACAATGTTTTTCGTCTTTTGTATATTTATCCTACCAATCACAGTTTTAGTGATTTTGCTCCTTTCTACCAGGCAGAAAACGGACAGTGAATCACCGCCGGCAGACCCCACAGAAGTTTGCGCATTCTGCCAAAAAGACTTTCCGATGAACCAATTGCTGGAAAAAGAGGTAGGGACTTACGGTAGAGTTTACTGTTTCTGTAGAGAATGTATCGAAAAACTATACAACGAATTTAAAAATCAACAGACACAAAAACAGGAGAATAAATAATGTATGATTTAGTTACGTTTGGGGAAGCGATGATCCGTCTCACAGCACCAGAATTCATGCGTCTCGAGCAGGTGTCATCGTTGGAAATAACAGCAGGCGGTGCAGAAATGAACGTCGCTGTTAACGCTGCACAACTCGGCTTAAAAACGGCATGGGTATCACGACTCGTGGATAATTGGTCAGGTCGCTATATTCGCAACAAAGGGCGGGAACTTGGCGTAAACATGTCTAATATCGTATGGGTTGACTTTGACGGTGTCGGCTTTGAACGAAACGGGTTTTATCACCTTGAAATGGGCGCAGGTCCCCGAGCGAGCAGTGTTACTTACGACCGTGGACATTCTGCTATCTCCAAAGTTCAGCCCGGTGAGATTGATTGGACATCCATTTTTAGCAATGCGCGTTGGTTTCATCTGAGCGGCATCACACCTGCTTTGTCGGAATCTGCTGCTGCTGTTTCTGCTGAAGCCCTCAAAGCAGCTCGGGTAGCAGGTGTCAAAACAAGCTACGACCTCAACTTCCGTTCTAAATTGTGGAGTGCAGAACAAGCGCAAGCAACGAACCGACCGATGATGGAACACGTCTCAGTTCTTATCGGCAACGAGGAGGATTTTGAGAAATCCTTGGGGTTCGCTGCGGAAGGTGCAACTGAATCGTATAGCAAACTGGAACCTGAGAGCTATAAAGAGGTTGCGCAGCGTGTCAAAGAGGCTTTCCCAAACATTGAAATGATCGGCACAACGTTGCGTGATGCTAAAACCGGCTGGCTAAATGATTGGCGGACACTCCTGTTTGATGGTGAAGAATTCTATCTTTCACGTATCTACGAAGATTTAGAATTGGTAGACAGGGTAGGTGGTGGCGACAGTTTCTCATCCGGATTAATCTATAGTCTCCTGAACGGAAAATCACCTCAAGATGCTGTTGATTTCGCAGGGGGATACTCTGCCTTAGCACATACCTTCCCAGGGGACTTTAACTGGGCAACAGCAGCAGAAGCAGAAAAGGCGATGCAAGCAGGAAGTGTCCGTATTAGTCGTTAACTTTTCTCAAGTAGGAAGAGGAATTCTCGGTTCGGTTTTTCAGCTGCATTCACCCATTCAAGTGTCCATCTCATACCTGCCATGACGTTCCGTTTGTAATTCATTTCAACGACAGCGAGGAGTTTTCCGTTTGTTTGCATGACTGCGTTTAGTTCTTCGGCAGTTGCACGCCCACCAGAACTGTATGATAAGATAATCCACCGTGCTTGTGTGGCACGAATCAGTTCTGCTATTGCATCAACGGCGATGAAACGACCGTTTGTGTCGCGTCGGAACTCCTCAAATACGGATGCGGAGAGCTGATCAGAAGTATCCTCGCGCCGTTTCGCCTTACCGAAAAGGGTAGGTTTGTCAAAGAGAATAACGCTTTTCCAAAGATGGTAGTATGCCGCGTATCTCACACGAGATGGCGGCATTTTTTCATTGTTTGAACCGTAGGGTGGATCAAAATATGCGAGGTCTACAGAGACGCGTGAGACAAGATCAAAAATGTCGGTTTGGTAAACCTCATGATTTCCTTCTGATATAAAAACTTTTGGCACTTCAAGCACAAGTTCTTTATAGGCGCGAGGCGCCCAATCTTTGAGATAGGCGGAATAATGACCGAGGGTGCTATCAACCTTATCCAGTGCCAAAATTAGACTCGTCAGTGCCACCGCTTTATCAACTGGATCAAGCTTAAGGGTTTCAATTTCCTGACGAATCGCATCTAATTTACGAGTATTATGTAACTGCCACGGCTTTTTAAGTCCATCTGCTTGGATTGCACATCCGTCATTCACATGTCCGCCATAATGCTCTGTGAACCATCCATCTGCTGGTGGCACAGCGTTTAAATGGTCAACAAGCGGTTGGTATTCTGATTGGGATTTTGTGTTGAGAAGGTAGCAAGTTCCCAAAACTTCTGACCACGGCGCGATATCGTTGCATATAATGGTATAACCGAGTTTGGCGGATGCTTGTGAAACACGGGTCGTGCCTGCAAAACCATCTAAAATTGTCTTAGCGTCGACTTTTTTGGCGAGTTCAAGTATTTGTGGGATGAGTTTTAGTTTGGAGCCTGCGTACTTTATGCCTTCTGTGGGAGGAACATCAAGGACAAATTCATCAAAGAGAGAAAATGTTTTTGCCATGCCTTTAAACCTTCTCTATTTCAATGACTCCCCGAGTCATAGGTACCCACTACCTAAAGGTAGGGGCTTGTGCTTCCTCGCGACTGCGGTTTTCGCTTAGCGTCCACCGTCTT
>JAGWBU010000167.1:0-1325 GCA_021295735.1 Candidatus Poribacteria bacterium
CCAATACACACAAAACAATATCGGTCAGAACCTTATTGATGGACATGTTCCATAAACTTATGGGTAATAGTAAGGCTGTAGGGGCGGGTCTCCGGGGAATGCCAAAAGGCATTCGGACCGTTGATTTGGTGCCCGCCCGTTGCTTGGCACGTCCTATACAGTGGCGGGGCACAGAGACCCCGCCCTACGATGTGATTTATGAGATAGGTTGTATAAATTTTGGGTAAGGATTAATTCATGACTGCTGCTGAATTTATTAACAAAAAAAAGAAGGACTGGGATGAGTTAGAAGGGTTGTTGAGCTATCCGGGAAATGCGAATGCGGAAAGACTCAACCGGCTCGGCTATCTGTATCGGCGTATCACATCCGATTTAGCCGTAGCACGTCGCGATTTTCCACAGGACCGATGTGTTACATATTTAAATGAGTTGGCATCCCGTGCACATTCCACCGTCTACCAAGCCTCACCTCTGAAACGTGGTTCACTGTTGCAGTTTCTTCGTTATGGCTTTCCGCAAATATTCCGAGAAAATATCTATTTTGTTGGTGCAGCCTTCCTCATGTTCACCATTGCGTTTGTAGGCACGTATTGGAGCGCCTTGAGAACCCCTGAATTTGCTGAGAAACTTGTTCCTGAAGACACCGTTGAACACATCAAACAGTTGGGGAGAGGTGCGTGGAATGACACAGCGGCAGAAAATAGAAATCTTTTTGCCTCCTTCGTAATGACAAACAACATTCGGGTTGCTTTTCTTGCATTCGCATGGGGCATCATGTTTATGGTAGGTAGTGTTTATATTTTAGTTTACAATGGGATTCTCATCGGGGCTGTTGGGGGATTGTGCCATGTCAATGGCGTTGCGTTAGCACTCTGGTCATTTGCGTCCCCACACGGTTACATTGAACTGACAACGATTTTTATTGCCGGAGGTGCAGGCATGAAAATGGGGTATTCACTTATCGCGCCATCGGTATACAAGCGAAAACGTGCTTTGATAGATGCTGCCAGAACCGCTATTCAAATGCTTGGGGGTTGTGTTGTCTTGCTCATCGTGGCAGGGATGATTGAAGGATTTGTATCGCCATCTGATTTATCAAGCACTATCAAAATCGGTTTTGGTGCTGTAACAGGAGTCGTCCTGTTCACCTACCTTTTTGGCATGAAACCCGCTAAAACCAGCTAATCTTCTCACTATCTTTCTTGTAGGAGGTTCTGGTAGGTGGTTTCCTAACCGAACCATAGGTGTCAATTTAGTGGGCAAATCCCGTCACACATTGTAGGGCCAAATCAACGCCAAATGCGCTTTTTGGCATTTGGCGGGGT
>JAGWBU010000167.1:1360-13315 GCA_021295735.1 Candidatus Poribacteria bacterium
CAATCGGGTTACGGTGTTGTTTGGGTTAAAATGTGTGAAACCTGAAATAAATCCTTAAATTGACACCTATGGTGCGGTTTTCTAAGCGCACCGGACTTACTTGGTTGGTAACTACTCATCGGAAAGACATCTTTGTGGGAGCGCTTTGTCCGCGCGGTTATCGGCGTTGAAAACGCCTCCCACAAGAGACAAACTTCGTTATAAACATCCTGCCTCTACCCGACCTGTGAACTATATTTTAGATTTTGCTTTTTATAGGGTAAGCGCGTTTGGTATTCAGCGCCTCCCGTTTGCGTATTTTGCACGTAAAGTGCCTTAAGTTGACACCTATATATATGGCGAGGCACAGAGACCCCGCCCTACAACTGGAAAAGAGGCGCAATGAATTGCGCGACTACAAACAGCGCAATTCTACCACATCAACCTTATATTTTAGACTTCGCCTTTAACTCCAAATATTTATTCACAACTGCCATTGTCAATTGATGTGCAGGCACGTCAATCGTGATAACACCGTGGCGCCGCAAAACCTCCAAAGTCGCGTGTTTCTCTTGCAATAACCGCTCAGCAATCGCTTTCTGATAGACAGAATTGGAATTTGAAGACTGCTGCTCAGCCAATTCAACGATACCAGAATCTGTCAACGTAACGCAAACAACGAGGTGATGCTTGGAGAATTGTGCAACATAAGCGGCTATTCCCTCCGCAGAATCTTTGTCAAAAATATCGGTAAAAAGTATGATGAGGGCACGTTTCCGCTGTTTTGAAGCAAGATAGGTGAAAGCCGATTCATAATCCGGTTCTACCGGATGAACAGGCAGTGCGTAAATCGTTTCTAACATCGTCAGAAACTGTTTTTTTCCGGGTTTCGGTGCAAGATATTGGTGAACGGTATCCGCAAAAGCAATTAACCCAACCTTATCGCCTCTCAACGTTGAGACATGGGCAGCCATTAAAGTTGTGTTGATAGCGTAATCCAACTTTAGCATCGCCTTTTGCGATCTGGATTCTGCGTCAGGTATTTCAGATGATTCCAAAAGGATCGGTGAAGCCATCAGCCTACCGGTGTCTAACATAATCACAACATCTTGACTCCTTTCCGTCTCAAATTCTCGTACAATTGGTTTGCGGTGGCGTGCTGTAGCTTTCCAATCAACACGACGAAAGTCGTCATCAGGAGAATATTCGCGCAACCTTTCCATCTCTGTGCCTTCACCAAATTGCCGAGAGTTTTTTAGGCCCATCCGATGAAGCATCCCACGTTTTACTAAGAGTTCATACTGCCGCACCGCTTGTAGATTCGGATAAACCTTTATCTCTGTCTCTGCTGGCACACGACGTTGACGGATAACAAAACCTAATACGCCCAAACACCGCACATGAATATCACCAAACTGATAAATACCTCGCCGTAATGGTGTAAGATGATAAGACACCTCCGCGTCATCCATAGGTGAAACACGACAATCATAGGTTACTTTCTCATATAGAAATTCGTCAGGGAAGTCATCTTTGAGACGCACCCTTAGCGGATGGCGTGAACGGTTGATAATCTGTAACTTCACGACGTTCTCTGCCCCCAACGAAAATTTAGAATTCATCACGCGGCTAATTTCTACTTTTTCAAATAAAGGGTTCGTAACATAATCGATGATACTGACGATAAATAACAACGCCAGATACGCGCCACCGATAAATAACAGGTTCGGTGAGACAGTATAAAGCACAATCGGAATTGCTGTCGGAAGGAGAAAAATGAGGAAACGTCTGCTTATATGCATTTTTTTTAACGCGGAATCTCTACCTCAGCGAGTAAGCGGTCAATCACATCGTCTGGGGTTAACCCTTCAATTTCAGCATCCGGTTTCAAAAGGATACGATGCCGATAGACGTGTGGCGCCAAATATTTCACATCGTCAGGTAGAATATAATCCCGTCCTTGTAACGCAGCATAAGTTTTGCTTGCTAACAAGAGGGCAATTGAGGCACGCGGACTCCCACCTAATACCAACTCATTTGACCTACGCGATGCTTCAGCTAAACCAATAATATAGTTTATGATTGAATCTTCTACTGTGACCGTCTGGATTTCCGCCTGACACTCTTGAAGCGATGTGCTATCAATCACGTTTTCGACTCCTACTGCTTCCAAGCGAGTGGCGTTGAACCCTTGGTGATAATTCATCAAAATTTGTGTCTCAACCTCTGGGCCAGGGTAATCCACGCGGAGCTTAAACAAAAATCGGTCGAGTTGTGCTTCGGGAAGTGGGTAAGTCCCCTCATATTCAATAGGATTTTGCGTTGCTAATACAATGAACGGCGCAGGGAGTTCGTGACGCACACCGTCAATGCTAACCTGCCGTTCTTCCATACATTCTAAAAGGGCGGATTGTGTTTTCGCAGGTGCGCGATTGATTTCATCTGCAAGTAGTACATTTGTGAAAACAGGACCGCGCTTTAGGTTGAATTGATTTGTCGTCAAGTCATAAACACTTGTACCAACAATATCAGACGGCATCAGGTCGGGGGTAAACTGAACACGACTGAACTGTCCGGAAACCACCATCGCTAACGTTTTAGCTATTAGTGTTTTTGCAGTGCCGGGAACGCCTTCTAATAGGATATGTCCACCTGAAAACAAACCTACGACCACAAGCTGAAAAAGTTCTGCCTGTCCGACAATAACTTTTTGCGCCTCTTGTTTCATTCTTTCAAAAGATGTTTGAACTAAGTTCTCCATAATTTATTGCCTTTTTATCCTCCATGCAGTATAGATGTAGGGAATCAACGCCAAATACGCTTTTTGGCATTTGGCGGAGTAGAGCGTAGCAAAATTTGATGGAACGCAATACTATACTCAAGGTAGGCGCGTCTTGTAAACGCGCCTACCGGGATTGTGGAACGTTAAGTTGATAGTTATCGGTTTCACATTGTTCAATCCATAGGTGTCAACTTAAGAAAAAAGTTGGATTTTCTTGTGGGAGGGAAACCTTGTCCGCCCGATTTTGCCAGACATAAGCCGTTAATCCAAATCAACGCTGAATACGCCAAATCAAGAAATCAACGGTATGAATCATGGCGAATGCCAAATCAACGCTGAATGCGCGTGTAGGCATTCATCCAAATCAACGCAGCATGCCATACGCGCATGCTGCGTTGATTCAGTTGGGTTTCCCAAGCTCTATCCAACCTACGAGATAACTACTTTGTCCTACCAATCTTTGATGTTTCCCGATATGCTTCAACCCGCTTCGCTATTTCAAGTAGTTGTGCCTCCGATATATTGCCAGATCGTTCAAGGTCTCGAACAAGATTTGTAAGATTTCCCTCTTCATCAACCGCGCCTCGCTGTGTCAATTCTTCCAGAAAAGTCGTCGTCCCTAAATTGGGATTGACACGCCAACGAATGCCTAAATCTGCCCTGAATCTGTCACGAATATGCCGTAAAATTTCCATGCGCGTGTTCGCTTTTTGATAGAGTCTTGTCATAGCGTAGACGTATTCAGAACTCAAACGTCTGTTATTTTCCCGCACATCCAACGGCTTTCCGAAACGTCTTCCTCGCAGTGTTAGAAAAAGAAAAAGAATAAGACATATATAAACAGCAGCTAAACCACCAGGCGTTTTGAACACAAGTGCGACAAACGAATCAGACGGTTTAGACTCATGCGTATAGTATCTACCTTCAGCAAGACCGATGCGGGCGTTGCGGGGGAGTGTTGACATCAGGTTGTAGAGAAGCGTTGCGTTGCCACTATTTCGCAATCCGTCCTCGCTGAACAGATAAGCAGAAGTCGTGAAAAACACACGGCCTTCACCGTCGCGTAGTGTTACAACCACTCCGTTATTTCCTCTCCCGTAAAGCATCGCGATATCTCGTTCAAAAGTTTCAATCACAAAATATGCCTGTACGTGAATTTCGTCGGCTGGATGTAATGGTAAAAAAGGTTCATCGCTAATTCTATGTACGAATCCCAACCTATTCTCTAATCTACGCAATCTTAAGCCGAACGCTGCAACAAGTTCCGCCATCGCTTGATGGTTTCCACCACTCACGATTAAGGTGCCCCCGTCTCTAACGAAATCTTGAATCTTCTCAATCTCTGTCTCTAAAGGTGCTTTGTTAAGGTCTTGCAGAAACAACGCATCGTAACTTTTCAGACGGGACGGAAATTCTGTTGAAATTGCTGTGACACGAAACTTTAGTTTCCCCAAAATGAGATAAAGAACGCTTCCTTGTTCTAACGAATCACATGAAATTTGAGAACAGGTTAGTGTTATTAAAATCAAGATAAAAATAAGTCTCTGGAGAATTCGCATTTGTCTTCACCTAGCCGCTATAGATTTTTTGTAACAAGTTTCGATAACTCGCAACGGTTTCCGCGTCACAAGGTTTGTGCCCGTACCAAACCTCATCAAAAACTGAAACCGCTGGTCCAAGCGTTGCCTGTAGGTCAATATCTACTGGTGATTGGTGAAGATACTCACGATTGGTGAGGCTTTTATCATAGGGAAGGATACCACGTTCTTGGAGATGCAAAATAGCAGAAAGATAAAGATAGCGAAGTGCGCCACGAAAATCATTAGATTCAACTGCTGTTTCAGCACGAGCAAGGGCAATTTTCTCTGTGTCCACATGATCTGCTGCTATTTCTGGTTCCTCGTCGCGAACTTCACGTATCAAGTTCCTCTGAATTTGCCTAATAAAAAAGACTACCACAATCCCAAGTGCTATGGCACAGAGCGGAAATAACACATACTCAAGCCTAAAGTGCCATTCAGGTTTAGGTTCTTTAGATTTAAAGAGTTTCGCTAAATCTTTTTGGTATTTTTCATAAGAAACCGTGGGTTCTGAACGTTTCGACTTCAATTCATCGCGAAACGTCTGTTCTTCTGCAGCTACTGCCATATACACAACAAGGCTGGCGAAGCACACTATGACACAAAAGCAAATTCTTTTTCTCACTTTTATTATGCCTCTTGTTTAGCCTCTGCAATATTCTCTACGCTTTCTAAGTAGAGACGCGTAGTTACAATCGCCCATACCGGAACTAAAAAAATAGTGATTATAACTTTGACAATAAGGAGTAATACAGTAGGAAGAATGCCTGGTAGGTTTGGTAACTCTGCTGCCACATTTCCACCGATGAAAAGTGACAGAAATTTTAGCGGCGTTAACGCTTCTCGAATTGGGGCGAGTTCGGAGAAAAAGACTGAAAATAGTAATAATACTGCACCCAGCAGAACGGAGGTAAAAACAGCAGCGATCCATCCTGTCAAAAGATAAATCCACAAAAAACGTAGTCTTGCACTGCTGACCAGAGCGTGGCTGCGTCGAAAAATGTTTATCAAGGAGTTGTTCTCAAGGATTAGGCACGGATTGTAGAGACTTAACGTTACCAGAAAATAGATGTTCGCAAGCATTATCAAGATTGTAATTAACGTTGTGGACGACAATTCCATCACTGAAGGAATCAATAATCCAAGTCCGAGAAAGATGTTTTTTACCACATCTACAATAAGTACAAATAACACAAACGCACCCAATAATTTAAACGTCTTCTTTCCTGTTTGTCGCCAAGCCTCACGCGCAGTTAGAGGGGGTGAATCTGAAGGAACATCAGACAATCGTGAATTGGACGATAGCCGTGCAACAACAAATGATAATGGACAAAGTGTGAGTAACATGAGGATTAGAGGCGTGTAGTCGTAGGTTTGGAAGTTAAGTGCCCATCCCCAAGAGGATTTGCTGTCGTTGTTGATTGTACCCACCATCGGGACAGGAAAGAATTGCCAAATAACGGTAGGGAAGGACTTTGTATCCTTACCCCCATTTGGGGTAAAGTATTCAAGTGTTCTAAAGAAGTCAGGTATGGAGACCATAGGAATAATTCCATAGGTTGTGTTTAGTATTGCGGTTGCCCCGTAGTCAGGTTCATCATCATAATGCTTTTCAATGGCATTGAAAGTACGAAAAAACATCGCAATATGTAATAAAATTGCGATAATAGCCACCGGTATCATAATACGCCAAAACAACCCAAAATTGTTACGATAGAGCGTCAAAGTTGTCGCTGCAAAATTAGCGCGTCGGTCATCAGCCATTTAGTTTCCTATGTAGATTCGGAGAAGTGAAGGTAAAGTTCTTAATTTGTAACCTGCATCTCAATATCATAAGCTTCTTTGCGAATCCGCATGTCAAAGTAGAGAAGCGCTGAACCGACGGATCCAATCGGCATCAAGAGTGTTGAGATACTTAGTATAAAAAAATTCCGGATTGTATAAGCGGTCCATCCAATATCCTTCGGCGTAGGAGCGAAAAAAAGACGGATTGTTTCCCAGAGAGTAGGTTCTTCTGCTACGGTGGCACCAGTTATAGAAGAGAAGATTAGCAAGAAAGAGGTCTGCAGTATAAATCCTATCATAAAGGTGATAAGAAAAATTGCTAACATAATACCAAAAACCCGCCACCAGTTACCTTTAACCAATTCAGTACTTCGCTTGAGTGCTTTTGTCGCTGAAGTTTTTTCAAATAGCACGGGAAGACTGTAAAGCCCCCATCGGACTCCAAAATAGATTGAAAATGGGATACCGATGATGGTTATAAACAAACCCAAAACAGCTAATATCCAGAGGAGCGCGCTACCACAAAGTGAAGCAAAACGTTGTAATGTTTGTTGTAAAGCATCTCCGGCAGTAATATCTCTTTTTAAAAACGCATGTGCACTCGCAAAAATTAGTCCTCCGCCCACCAATACAGACAGCAAAAATGAACCAAGAAGATAGACGAACAGTATTGTGAAACTGTATTCCATCCCGCGCTCAATCGTAAAATACATATAAATTTGATCTATACAAAAACCTACCACGAGATAAACGACTGCGATTCCCATAAACAAGCGGAAGTGACTCCGATAGAGCGTAAACATCCCATCCAGAATATCTGTGAAACTCATGGGTTGCATAGCGGGAGTGGCAGTTTGGCTGTTATTTTCAGGTGCTAAATCAGTGTGTTCTTGCATTATTGCCTCGCTTCTGAGAGAACTCATTGATATTGATTAGTTTATCTCATTTTGGGTTTTATTTCAAGACAATAGGATTTTCAGGTTATCAGTAGGATTTGAAAGTTGATAGCTGAGAATGTGTAAGAGCTCTATCTAATAGATGCTGCTACGGTGTCCAACTCTATGCACAACAATCTCGCGGATTTGTCTATCAAAAGTATAAAGGATCCGGTTCAACCCCGAGTTCCTCTGCCACCTCCTCAAGCGACCTCCTTTTAACTTTTCCAGATTCGTAATCAGCAACACTGCGATTTACTTCTTCAGCAACTTTTAGAGATATATCAAGTCTCTCATCGGGATCGTACTCATAACTCTCTAAAAACTGTTCCAATTCCAGATGGCACACGAAAAATTCATAAAACGCTGATTGCAACTGCACATGGTTTACACGCGATGCGGGTTCTTTTATCAACTTAACCACTTGTTCCCGTGAGGCAAATAGTTCTGAATTCACGAGTGTCTCCGTTAGTGCAAGGAAGTCATTATCAGATAAATCTGCTACCTTTATTGTTGGTACAGGCTTGTTAGGAGTCCCTCCGAACCTCCGCATCTGACGTCCTATAGGTAAAGTTTTCCGCTCAGCTTCTATTGCTGCCACACGTTGTTTCAGATGTCCAAATTCTTCGGATCCTTCCAAAACCTTAAGCACACACGCTTCCTGTGCATCTAACTCAAATGCCAGATCATAAGAATAAGATTCGAAAAATTCTCGGAAGCCTTCTGCCAAAGTTTCACGGTCAGCATTCTGTGCAAGCAAAGCAGTAAGTTTATCGCGATCAGTAAATAGGGACTCGTTCACAATTAGGCGTAGCCAGTCGCGGAATTGCGCGGGAGTCATGTCTGTTAAGGAGAGTTTTGTTTTATTTGGGTCATTGGAGTTTTCTTTATAGTAAATTATGTAAATAAGTTCACATATATTCTGTAGGAGCGATCTCCGAATCGCGATGAAACCACTGTTAGTCGCCAGTTAATTGTAGACTCCACTATAATAGACATTATAACGTTTTAATTGTCCGTAGTTTTTGGTCTTTCATAAAATCTTTTGTATCCAATAATGCGTGAATCATCCGTATTTTTTTAAACGCTCCTCTTCAATAATCTTTTTACATTCTTCGTCAGTAGGCGGCGGGGCATCTGTTTTCAAAATTCCGATTACCTCATCTATGACATAGTTTGCGCTGGTTTTAGAGGTCGCGCGGGGTCACAGTTTCTAAAATTCGACGAGCGAGGTCAATGCGCATCTCCATATCCCAAGTTCTCACACGATCAAGCACTTCGAACATCTCTTTAGAATTCATAATCTTATCTCCAGCAGTCATCTGGCATATAAAAAGGCGACTGCTTGCCCGAAATGATTTGGACATGAGAAGCAATCGCCCAATTTGTGTTCTTATGATACTGCAAAGCCTGAGGTTTTGTCCTAAACCCTATTCATCTTACGTCAATCGGCAGCATTGGATTTCTCTTTTTCAACCTCACGTTCCTTCTCAATTTCCTGCACAATCGTATCAATATCTGGATCGGGGAAATTATATCGGTCAACGGTATAATCGCCTTTTCCATCTTTATAATTTAAGAGTTCATCCAAAAGTTTCCCCAGCTCAGGATGCCGTTGGCGGAGTTCATTCAGTTTTCTATTAAGACTGTTCATTTTGAGCCATCCCCCTTAACCAAGTATAAGGGTTTTCAACACGGACGCGAAGCTGGCTGCTAAAACGTTGCGCTCTTTTAAGCATTCTATCGTCTGTTGTAAGAAGAATATCTGTATTCACGCTCTCCGCGCAGGCAATGTGCAATGCGTCCCTATTCTGAAAACCTAATGAGGAAATCTGCTTTCCGCGCAATCTTTCTGGTGCTACAGGGACAGTATGATGCGCGTAAGTTAGCAATTCTTTTATGTGTAAACGTTGTTTTAGATTCTTATTTTGGTTAACTTCAAATATTAGAACTTGACTGGATATCCACTGCCAACCCATTATGATAAAATGAGAAATAATTTCTGCTACTGCTTCAGTTTCTTGGCGGATTCTTGGTTGTGTCTGATCATTAAAGAAGCGATTCAAACAACACGTATCAAGATAGATTTTCCAGTTTTGAGATGGAGTTTGCACACAGTTTACTCTGTTAGACAAATCTGTAGCAGTAAGGATTTTTGTAGAGAAGGATTCAACTTCTCTACAAAGACCCAAGTTGCTACCTATAAGATTTTAGACGGACAGACGCCATTTTTGATAGAGAACAGTTCGTTATTGGTGAAATATTGTAGCGCAAACTTTCAGTTTGCGTCCTACTAATATGCACAAACTAAAAGTTTGTGCTACAACTTCTATTGTCCATTATCTTTCCAAGACAAGTTTATCAAAGTGTCCCAATAATTGTGTTCTTAAGTATATGGCGTAGTCTAATGAAATTTGACAATCGAAAGCGGTAATTGAATGCCCAGGGGTTGGGTTTCCCAACTCAATGGGTGCGGTTCCCCGCACCCTACGATTTTCCAGGTTGTGGAGCCGCTGAGCATACCAAACATGAACGTCAAAATTCATTAGGTGTTTACGCTAATCCTACTCACCTTTTTTGATAGTCAAGCGATAGTGTTTTCCAATCTTCTTTGTATCAAGAATATCATGCCCATCATTCGTGAGGCTCTTCGGCACGTTCTCAATCGGTTCACCATCATCAATGGTAATCTCTAAGAGTTGACCGGCTTGCATCGTTTCCAACCGAACCTTCGCTTGGACGTAGTTGAACGGGCATGCAACACCTTTCAGGTCAAGACTATCAGTGATTTCCTCAACAGGTTTCGTTTCCTTAACCACTTTTGGCTTCGGTGCAGGACGCGATCTGCGTGTCTTACGCTTACTTGCTTCCTCTTCCTCCTGCTTGATACGCATACGGTTATACACGTTATGCGATTCTTCTACGAAGAGAGTAGCTTCTTCTACGCGGCGGTGCGCCAATTCGTGGTCGAAAGTAGAACTATCTTCTTCCGTAGCCTTAAACAGATGTGCTCCGAATCCTGCGAAGAAGTTGCCCGGATCAAAGAAATGGGTGCGGAATTCACTGACTGTCGTTGCATCGTCAATATATTGCAAGCCTACAGTCGTCAAGAGTCCATCCGCGGCTTTGATCATCGCACTAAATGCCTTATCTGCAGATTCTTGGAAGGTTTTATCTTCCAAGCTCAAACCGGATTCATAGATGAGTCGATCTGCTTCTTCCAACTTCATGGAGACAAGTGCGATTACCTCTCCAGCACACTCACCGACACCGGTTTTGAGTTGGTAATCTTTCGTGTCACCTGTGTCTATGTAGAATTCCGGTGCTTCCTCGTAGGTAGGAATAGAACGGTACTTGGACAAGATTGCTTTTACCTCCACTTTGCCGAGGCGTGCGACGTAATCAGTAAAGGTTTCGTCATCTTGCTTTTCATTGACATATTTTCCAGTCAATTCTTCAATGAAAGCCGGAATATATTTGCCATGAATTTTTCCGGTGGCAAGTCCGTAAGAACTGGCGTTTTCCACCATGTGTCCACCGAGTAGCACAAGGTAGAAGGGAGCGATATGTCCGCCTATTCTCAGCGAAGAACCGAAGAAGCCAATATTCGCGATGTGGTGTTGTCCGCATGAGTTGGGACATCCGCTAATCTTAATCCGAAAATCTTTGATTTCATCATGAACACCGGTTTCAATGAAATGGTTTCGCAGATGCGCTGCCAGACCACGCGAAGAAGAAATACCGAGTTTGCAGGAGTCAGTGCCAGGGCAAGCTGTAATATCCACTAAGGATTCTGCTCCTGGATCCCCCAGACCGACTGCCTTTAGTTCACGGTAGAGTGCGGGTAAATCAGTCATCGTTACCCAACGCAGGACGATGTTCTGTTCCACTGTAGCACGGATAGTGTCTTTGACATATTTACGTGAAATATCTGCCAAAGCGCGCGTTTGATCGGCTGTAATATCTCCCAGTGGTAGTGTAATCGTCACAAAAGCGTATCCGGGCTGACTCTGTAACTGCACATTAGATTGATACCACTCTTCAAATCCTTCAGGTTTCGTGGTGCCGTTGAGTTGTGTCGGTGGTTTAAGCGGACTTTCATCGTAAGCATCCAGATTGTCAAGATACGCTGTCCATTCAGGATCGTCCCGTAGCGTTTCCCGATCTTCAAGCACCAACTTGCGAAATTCCTCAATGCCGTGTTTAGCGATGACAAACTTCAGGCGTGCCTTATTCCGATTTCTGCGTTCACCTAAACGGGTGAAGACTCTGCAAATTGATTGTGAAATCGGCAGGAGTTCCTCAGCAGGGACAAAATCGTCAAAGATTTTTGCCTGATGCGGGACGGCACCGAGTCCGCCGCCAACGTAGAGTTTGAAGCCGCGTTTGACTTCACCGTCTACCTCTTTAATCGCAGCAACCGCACCAATGTCGTGCATATTTGCTAAACCGCAGGCATGTTCTTCACATCCAGAAAATGCAATTTTGAACTTACGACCAAAATTTTCTGCATCCGGGTGTCCTAAAAGGAACGCAGATAACGCTTTAGAATAGGGGGTAACGTCAAATGTCTCATCATGGCATACACCGCTGAGAGGACATGCTGTAACGTTTCGAACGACATTACCACACGCTTCTTTTGTTGTGATGTCAACGCTTGCGAGGCGACGCATCAACTCAGAGGTGGTGTTGATGTCTACGTAATGATATTGCACATCTTGACGCGTCGTAATGTGAATGATGTTATCCGAAAATTCTTCGGCAACATCTGCAAGCATTTCGAGTTGTGCCGCTGTAAGCCCTCCGAAGGGGATCTTGACACGGATCATCTGCGACCGGTCATCGCGCTGTCCATAAACGCCGCGCCGAAGTCTAAATTCAGTAAAGGTTGCCT
>JAGWBU010000168.1 GCA_021295735.1 Candidatus Poribacteria bacterium
AAGCGAAAAATGTAGTCTACACAAGGATTTAGAGCGATTTTTAAAATTTTGTTGCAAGTCCAAAACTACTTATTGCGTTTTAATATAAGGTGGAGTTAAGGTGTCAGTTCCACAAATTATTTGATATTGATTTCGTTCTTTATCATAAGAGGCTAAACGCACAGTCTTTGCGATTTGTTGTCCAGTTTCAAGAATGATTTCACCATCAACGAATTTCACTCTTATTGAACTAACAGTCGGCTCAATTCCTCCTTTTTTCTCAACAAATTCAACTGTCACTTCGACTTTTTCATTACTATATCTACCAGCAAAACTATATCTACCAGTAAACCCAAGCTTAAAAATTTTTTCTTTTTTCTTACTATTTCTGACAATATCTCGGTAGGTTCCCAGTGAGTAGGGATGAGGATTAAAATCTAACTCGCCATGTCGTAAATAATTTGCTAATACATGGAAACAAGCAAGTGCAGTCGTTTTACCGGTACTATTTTCACCAACTAAAAACGTCAGAGGGCGAATTTCAAGTGTCTGGCATCCACCGAAACAACGTACTTCTTCCATTGTGAATTGTGTAATGCTCATGTTCTCACCTCCACAAATTCAATGTGTCTTTACACGCCAATTAAGATTCGGTTCGCGGACATAGTATCGATCTCTAACCATCAAGTCTGGGGCGGTCAATAGACTGCGGAGACTGAAATTTACCTTGTTTCCATTCATTATAGATTAAAAGGACTCCAAATGAACAAATTGCCAAAATTAGCCAGTAACTAATATTGGAAATTAAGGAATAGATTTCTATGGCCCTCATTTCACTTGTATGCGGGCGGTTTAATAAAAATCTAAAATAAAATTCGCGGAGACCCCAATTGAAGATTCTACCTATTAAAAGGGAAATCCAAATCAATATAACACCCGCTGACTTTGTTCGGATGAATAAAAACAGCAAACAACCCATAAAAACCAATTGGAAGATAATAGTTATTCCGGAAAGAATAAAGTTCATTGTTAAGTCCTCTAATAGTAGAGATAGATTTGTGCTAATATGTTGGTCGCGTTAACTTATAATCAGTTATATCTGTTGAGCCACTCTTTAATCTGATCTGCTTTCTCTGTTCTTCCCAATTGTCGATATGCTTGCTCCTCATATTTTAAGGATAATACTGGCAATTTCATACATTCAAATGAAACAAATTCACGATACCTTTCCACTTCTACAGGGGATTCCCATGCGCCATTTGGTAGTTTTTTCTGTAATGCACCTATTATTTCAACTTTTACACCTTCAATTTTTAATTCTCCCCAATGAGAGGCAATATTGTCTGAAACGGAAAATCTGACCCTCCGAACAACGTTTTCTATAAAAGCATTCTCAATTTCATAGGCACCGTTCGCATCAGTCTGTAAATCAATATCGTTGATTTCGACTTTCATGCCGTGAAGCGCGAATCCAAGACTGCCGGTGATTGCCCAAACGACCTTGGTCTCTTGAAGTCCATCGTGGATAATTCTTAGAGTGCGCTGCTGTGGTGCTGAAATCATTCTATCTAAATTGCTATTGTTCGAAATCTTTATCCTGAGATATTCCTGAAATCAATACGGCGCAGTGCGATATCAATGAGTAATAGAATTAGCGCAGTGATAAGGAAAGGACGCCACAAATGAATCCGCAGAATTACAGGATTTTCTGGAGAACGAAATGCTTCTTCGGCAGAGATATTGAACTTTCCACCGGACACCGTTGAGAGTTGTGTGAGAAGCGATTCATTGGCGTTGTGAACGAGATATTCTTCAGGATAGGAGACAACCGTGCCTGTAACTTGTGTATTGACGATTTCTCCAGCCTGTTTTTGCATGATGTTCAAGAAATAAGGTCCGACATCTTGCGTTGGGAAATCAAGCTCATATCGTCCAGGTGAGGTTTGTGAAATTGCAAGTTGTTTCTTTTTGAGATCAGGACCGATAAGGGAAATATCACTGTCTAATTCGTTTAAGAAATCTCCAGTTTCACTGAGTGCATCAATAGCAAGATGCGCAACCCCTTTCTCTTTAGTTATTTCTGCTTGGAAATTACTCAGTGTTGTCTTACGCATCGTATCACGGACGAGTTGTGTCCAAAACTTGCCGTAACCGGGCCATTCTAACCAATCTGATGCCCATCGCGCTTTCGCATCGGATGTGAATGCGACAGCCTTTCCTAAGCCGTATTGCCAACTTGCCAAAATCGGATCACCACGGTCAGAGACGAGGAAGATTTCGGCGGTAGGACGTGGATGTGTTGCCACGTATCCGAGGAGGAATGGTGCAAGTTCAAGGTCAATACCACTTAAAACCTGGGTCGGTTTGATACGTTGCGGTATAAAAGGTTCGTCAATGATAGCGGATTTGGAGGCAGTAACAGTTTCCTTAGCAAATATCTGAGGCACATTATACGGGTCTTGTGTAAAATAATCGCGCCCGCCGCCCCACTTTGCAAGATCGCCCAGCATATTCATGTCAGCACCACTGCCGATGCCGACTGTGGAAACCGTGATACGCTCGGAATACATGGAACTTGCAATACCATACCAGTCTCCGGGTTGAGAATGCCCATCACTCAGAACAATAACGTGCTTGAGTTTAGCACTTGTCTCAGTCAAGGCAAAATACGCCTGTTGGAGTGCCGGATAAAGATTTGTGCCGCCACCTGCAGTGATTGACCCCACTTGATTCGAAATAAACTGTTTATCTGATGCGTCATGCATTTCTGTAATCCAGAATGGTGAACCATCAAAAGCGATAACACCGATTTTATCGCGCGGTCCAAGCAGCTCTACGGTTGCACGTGCTGCCTCTTTCGCTAATTCAATCTTGATTCCGCCCATACTTCCAGATTTGTCAATCACGAGCATCATTGCTAAGGATGGCGTTTCCTTTTTCTTCTCAGTGTCGGTACGGACAGGTAAAATCTCCTCAATTGGGGTTTTATAGTAGCCGCCAAGTCCATAACTGTTCTCACTGCCGAGCATCATGAATCCGCCACCAAGGTCTTGGACATAAGTGCGGATAAGTTCCATCTGCTTTTCGTTGAGGCGGTTTGCAGGAACATCACTAAAAATAACAAGTTCATAGTTTTGGAGGTCAGCAAGTTCATGCGGTACCCCTAAGCCATTACGCACATCAACACGAATCTTAGCATCCTCAAGCACCCGCATTAAATATCGGGTTTGCGACTCGTTTTCATCAATAAGTAAGACCCTGGGTTTACCAGAGACTGAAACAATACCGAACGCCCGATTGTTGTCGTAACGTGTATCCTGTGTGGTACGGCAGGTCGCGTCGTAGGTCAATGTGCCGCTTTCCATAGAAGTTTCAGTGAACAAGACACGATTTTCACCTTCAACAAGTCGTACTTCTTTTTTTGCCACCTCAAATTTGTTCTTATAGAGATTTATCTGTGCAATATCATCATGATTGCTGTGAATAAGCACTTCCAAGTTGAAAGGAGCGCCTTGTTTGACCTGTGCAGGCGCTTCAATTCGCTGCACCATTACTTCCGGGTCATCACTTGGATATATCGGAACCGTATCAATCTGTATGCCGAAATCTTTCCCGCGAAGACCTGTGTGAATTGCATCGCCTTGTGTCTCAATGCCGTCTGTGATTAAGACAATCCGTTTGTTCGCATTTGCCGGAAAAACACTCCAAGCCGTTTCAATCGCTTGTGCGATATTCGTTGTGTCAGCTGCATCCTCATCTGCGTCTATCCAAGTCTGTTTCGTTTCAGCAAGATCTAATTTTTCTTCGGAACTTCTCTGATTTTCCAGATGAGCTGCCTGAAGTATCTCTGCCTTATCTGTAAACGCAATGATACCTACTTGTTGATTTCCGCTACGTGATTCAAGCGCTTCGTTGATGTATTCTGTTGATTTTGTCAAACCATCTGCTGAGATGCTATCAGAAATATCTGCGAGAAACATCACTGCAAGTTTGTCATCGGTTTTCAGATACTGGAGATCAGCTACGCTTAGGATAAGCAGCAGTACGATAATGATCCTGACACAGAGGCTAATTATTCTTTGTGTTCGAGACAAGTCAACGAGGCTGCGCCGAAAACCGTAGTAGAGGACCGGCAATAAAAGCAGCAACAATAGCAAAAACGGTCGTGTAATTTCCATAATCTTATGTTATTTCAATGGGTTTTGATTAGTCTCAGTGGCAATCAGGTTTGGCGACTGAGTTGGTGGTTTGATACAAGTATACCACAAAAATTTGGCAGATGGCAAGGCAAAAGAGTGAACGTCAACATTGACAGGTAGATGCATGTGTCTACCTGCCGATGTTGGCGAACTGTTATATTCTGTTTGGGTTTAACCTATTTCATGATAACCATTTTCCGAGTTGCAGTTAAATCAGAAGTTTTCAATTGGTAAAAATATACGCCTGATGCGGGTCGTTCACCCGAATCATTGCGACCATCCCAGTAAGCAGCACGAGATTTGCCAATATAAAACCCAGTTGTTTGGAATCCAAGTTCAAGATGTCGGACAAGATGTCCCGCTGCATCGTAGATGTTGATAGCCACATCGGAATCTTTAACTAACTGGTAAGGAATCCATGTTTCTGGATTAAACGGATTCGGATAGTTGTTGAATAACGCTGTCCTGCTGGTTTGAGTAAGTCTGGTGTCAGGTGCAATTCAGCAAATGCTCGGTGAATATCTTGTGCGTTGATTTGGTGCTGTAGCGTCCGAATCAATTTGCCATCTACATCACGAACTTCAATCATCAAAACATCACCAGCTGAAACAACTGGGTTTTGATTGGTATCTGCCCAGACAGCATGTGCTTTGTATGTATTTAAACGTGAGTTTGATAATTAGACCCAAATGTAGATGTCCGTTGGGTAGAGCGAAGCGAAACCCATAACTGTCAACTTAAG
>JAGWBU010000169.1 GCA_021295735.1 Candidatus Poribacteria bacterium
TTAAATTGACAGTTATGGAGCGGTTAGGAAACCGCTCCTACCGTCCGGAAAATGCGATAAATCCCATTAATTTGGTATTATTTGGGTTCAAATCAGAATACTATAAAGGAGACATTTTTATGTATAAAACAGCGATGTTAGGGTGTGGTGGTCGTGCCCGTGCGCATGCCGATGCCTATCGCTTTGTGAAAGGTGGTAAACTCGCAGCAATCTGCGATATGAATGAGGAATTGCTCAACAGATTCGGAGATGACTTCGGTATCTCTTCACGCTATACAGACTTAGATGAGATGCTTGAGAAAGAGAAACCAGATGTCCTTCATATCGTCACGGCACCAGTGCTACGTGGTTCCAATGAGCGTATTCGGTATCCGCTAATGAAGCAAGCATCTGATCACGGTGTGCCAGCAGCGATTGTGGAGAAACCGATTGCCGTTGAAAGCGAGGACTGGAAACAGATTGCCGGATTGGCAGAAGAGACTAAAACGAAGTTTGTTGTCAACACGCAGCTTAACTTTCATCCACAAAATCTTGAATTGAAACGGGATGTTGCAGAGGGCAAAATCGGTGAAATAAAGTTTATTGATGCAAGTGCGCGCAGCACACCCGTTGACCAAGGACCGCACGTCCTTCAGTTAGTGTCATCCTATATTGACAATTCACGTCCAGTTAGGGTATTAGGACAAATTTCTGGCGGTGCACATTTAGATTCTGCACAGCCATCTCCGCAATACGCCGCAGCACGAGTCCAATACGAGAACGGACTGCATGTCTCTGTCGCATTTGGAACAGCCATCGCGCCCTCTGCATCCGATGATCAAACTGTTTTCTTCCACAAACGCGTTTTTGTTATCGGCACAGATGGATTTGTCCATTGGCGATTCAGTAGTTGGGAACGTTCAACCCGAGAAGGTGGTTATGAAGGTGGTCCACTCAGCTATGGTGAACAAGATGTTGAAGCACAAGGTAATCTCACCAACGCCGTTTTTGACTGGCTTGATGATGAAAACAAAGTGCATCCGACTCATCTCAAGCAATCGTTGGCGGAGTTCAATCTGCTTTTAGGTATATACTATAGCGGCATCACAAACGAGGTAATTGAACTACCGTTTGATCCGCCAGATGGGTTGATGGATATGCTTAGAGAAAGTTTATAAAATTGGTGTGTCCGTAGTTTTATTAAATTGCTTTATAGAGAAACTTATGGTAAATGGAGGAATAATAAGTGCCCATTTCAAGAATAATCTGGTTCGTTTCAGTCCTTATCCTATTTAGCGTTGCAAGTTTCACAGCAAACGGTGAATTAGTCGGCTATTGGTCATTTGATAAAGAAAACGGGGTAACTGACCTGACAGGAAACGGCCACGATGGAATTATCCACGGAAATCCAGAGTTCGTAGAAGGTAAGATTGGTGAGGCATTAGAATTCAACGGCGCTACTGACTACGTCGCGATCCCCGATCACAAAGCAATTTCAGAATTGGAAGCATTGTCTATGGCCGCATGGATTCAACCCAAAAAGCTCGGCGCGTGGGTAGCAGTTTTAGAAAAAGGTATCCATCTAAACTGGAGTTACGGCTTCTTCATTGAACCGGATGGCACGCTCTCGTTTGAGGTTTCTACTGGTCCCGCTAATAATCTGGTCTGCTGTGTTGGCAATGTCGCGCTTAAGATTGATCAATGGTATCATATCTTCGGCTCTTATGATGGGAAGTCGGTAAAGGCTTATGTTGACGGTAAGTTGGAAGGCGAAATGGCGGGTAATGATGCTGTTCACATAACCGAAGGATTACCCTTTACCATCGGCAGCAGAAACGGACAAAACTTCTTTGCTGGTGTTGTTGACGAAGTTGCATTTTGGGACGAGGCAATCACTGTTGAGGAATCCATGAACCCATCACCTGTCCAACCAAAGGGTAAACTAACAACCACCTGGGGTAAGTTAAAAACTCGGCACTAAAAACGATGCAAACCAATTCTGAAAAATTTGCTGAAGATGGCTACCTTGTCGTGGAAGCGGCTCTGAACACGGAGGATTTGGCACCGCTAATTGCTGTTATTTCTGACGTTGTTGACAGACGGGCACACGAATTATTCAACGCTGGGACAATCTCAGATGTTTATGAAAACATGCCTTTTGAACGCCGCTGGTCCGCTATCCTTCAGGAATGCGGTAGAGAGAATGAGGTATTTGGGTGGCATACACTCGTTTTTAGTGAGGCACTCTTTGATCTAATTACACATCCAAAAGTATTAGATGTTGTAGAAATGCTTATCGGTAGTGAGATTCAATTCAACGGTGACTTTTGGGTCCGACCAAAATTGCCCAATGAAAAACTGACGACACTTCCTTGGCATCAAGACAGTGCCTATATGCCAGATACAGAAAACGATATACACCTGACAGTGTGGCTGCCCTTAGTAGATGTGCAGACAGAAAACGGTGCGCTGCAATTTTTGCCCGGAAGCCACACTGCCGGGTTACAAACCTATCACCGTGTTGAAGGTGAGGCGTTCGCCGTCCCAGTACTACCTCCGACGTCATCTCACACCAACATAGACACATTAGAAATGAAGAAAGGCGACCTATTGATTTTTAACAATCTGGTGTTTCACCGTTCTTTGCTGAACCGTAGCGATACTATTCGTTGGTCAATTGATTTTCGGTACAGTCGGACAGGCACATCGTTAGATGGTCTCTGGCACGAAGCAATTGCATGTCCGGCTCGTGACTGTAACAGCAGGGAGTGTCCAACGTCATGGGATGCTTGGCATGCGCAATGGGAAGCAAGTCCCCACAAGGAAAAGTTTGTTTAATCTCCTGACTGCGTTGAAAAAGTCTCTCTGCGCCGTAAGTCTTCAATAGCTGCTTTTCTCATTTCTTGATGACGCGGAGCGCCTGCTACTCCTGGTGCTGCGGCATGCGGCTTAAAGATGTAAATTCTGACCACTTTGTTGTCAACATCATAAGTAAATAAAATTCCTTTTTTCCAATACCAATGCTTTTTCTCACCATGGATAAGAGGCTTTTCTTCTTCGGCATTTCCAAACTCCTTCTCTACTTGTTCGAGTGTATTTCCAATACCGTTCCTTCCCCGCGTTTTTGCTTTATTAGGCCTTCTCACGAAAACACTCCTAACAAGATTTTTATCATCAACAAAACCGGATAACCCTTTGTTAGGATCCCAATACGAAAAATGTCGATCTACACCAAGGGGACCGTCCGGCTCTCCATGAAGTTTTTCAACATTTTTAAACGGATCGCCTAACTTGATGCCAGCAGCGCTCCTACCAGGTTGGATAAGGTTGATTTCAAGCGGTTCCGGATCAGGTTCCGGTATAATCTCTTCTATAGGATCTGGTGGGACGAATTTCAGGTTTGCAGTTTTCTTCACCCGCTTTGTAGATTTGGAAACACCATCACTTACAATTACCGTCACTGCCACCGACTCAACATCGGGAGGTGCAGTCCATTTAACGCTAACTCCCGTCGTTGAACTTAGTTTTCCTGCACTCACTGTCCATGTATAAGTCAATGGGTCGCCATCTTCATCATAAGCAAGGACCTTGAATTCAAGAATATCTCCAGGGTTGAATTCCGTGGGAACAATAAAAGTGTCAACAGTGGGCGAGTTATTGGCTGGTTCATCACTATCGTCCGAACCACAACCAGCAATGTAAAAGCTGATCAGGCATGCCATAACAAGACTTAAAATACGATATTTATTTTTCATTTTTATCTCCTTAAAATTCTGTAGTTTCTCCTGTTTTTAAAACAACATAGCTACGGTAACGTTCCGGGTGTATATCCCCAGATTCAACTGCACTTTGAATAACACAGTCTGACTCTTTGACGTGAGCACAATCATTATATCTACATGTACCAAGAAAAGGTTCCATCTCTGGGAAAAAATGTTCCAGATTTTCTGTATCAACACCCCATAACCCGACTTCACGGATGCCGGGTGTGTCTGCGACTTCGCCACCAATCTCAAGTGAGAACAACTCTACGAGCGTTGTGGTGTGTCTACCTTTTCGTGTTTTTTGACCGACTTCCCCAATTCGTAATTTTAGGTTTGGTTGAATAGCATTTAGAAGACTTGATTTTCCTACACCGGATGCGCCTACAATCACACTGAATTTATCTCTTAGTGCATCCCGCAGGGATTCAAGGGTAGTAGGCGTATTTATGCTCGTGTATAATACGTGGTAGCCGAGTTTCTCGTAGACTTCAAAAGTAGATGTAAGTTCCTCACGTTGTGTTGCATCTATCAAGTCCATTTTATTTAAGCAGATAACAGCTGCCATGTCTCCTGCCTCTGCTAAAATTAGGAAACGATCCAGTGTCCGAAAATTGAGAGGCGGCATACGCGTTGAGACAACAGCTACTACCTGATCCGCATTGGCGACAATAATCTGCTCAATATCTTCATGCTTTCCCGCGTATTGCCGTGAAAATTTCGTTTGGCGCGGAAGTATCTCCTCAACGACCCCCTCTTCTAAATCAAGTTGAGTGAAAATAACCTGGTCCCCAACAGCGACTGGGTCAGCGTAAAGTCTTCGTCCTGTTTCGGAACGCCGTTTCCTTTTTAAGGTGCCACGTAATGTGCATCGCAGAACAAGTTCACCGTACTGAACATCGTAAAATCCTGTTCGTGCCCGGATGACTCTGCCTTGTTCACGGGTAAGAATAAACGCCACCTCCCAATAGATTTTGTGCAAAATAAAACTTTTTGGATAAGTCGCAACTCACAGTATCCAAATGCATTGATTGTATATTATACCATTTCTGAAAAATAACTTCTCATTTTCAAATTATCTGTTCGTAGTCGCGCAATTCATTGCCAAATCAACGCCAAGCGCACTTGGGCGAATACGCCAAATCAACGGTATGAATCATAGCGCATTCGTCTTTAGGCACTCCCCGTATGGTATTCGCCATGACTTGGCGCCTCGGACATTCTTACTTTTTATAGATATTCCATTAAATTGCAGTATGTTAAATGGGACATTGTATTTTAGAATCCGTATTAGATCGTTGACTTCTAAACATACTTCCTCAATGTTTTCAAGGTTGTTTCACTATCTTCGTGAAAATTGTCAAATTTGCACTCACAGGAGACACGTCCATCGTAACCTGCTTTTTGGAGTGCGGTAAAGAAGTCTGTAAAATCAAAGTCATCGTTCCCCGGATAAGAGCGTTTTACAGGTTCAGCGATATGAACATGTGCTAACCATTCTGCAGCATCAACAATGTTTTGCATCGGTTCGTCTTCCTGCCAAACGTGATATAAGTCAGCCAATACCTTAATTCCTTTTCGGTTGACACGTTTTGCCATCGCCAGTCCGTCAGCAACAGTGCGTAATACGTTCCCTTCTTTCATGCAGATTGGTTCAATGACAATTATAATGCCGTGTGCTTCTGCATGGTCGGCAGCCATATCAAGAAATTCTGCAATCTGTGCTAATGCCCGTTCCTCTGAATAACCTTCCCCAACGTTCCGAGAACCGCTGCTGCCATAAACGATAATCTCTCCGCCAATTTCACTGGCTCTGCGGCATGCAGTTTCCACATACTGAGATAAACGTCCAAAATCCACCGCGTCACCGACAACGCGCAGGTCTCTGGGGATAAATCCGGCATACGCCTCAGGTTTTAAGGGCGCTTCTGCCACCTGCACTCTAATCTTTTGGAATTCGGCTTCATCTGCTTCCGGCATAAGTGCACTTCGCACCCCTAATTCAATATAGTCGTATCCAACTTCCGCGAGTCTATCAACATTTTCTAAACCGGTACAAATCCCAAATCGCATGAAATCGCTCCTTTATAAAGGCATGGTCGGTCCTGTCTATTACCAAAGCACCAAAGCACCAATATACGTTTAAATATTAGGGATAAAAAAACGTATTACAGTTTCAATTATAGAAATTAACACTGCCGCGAAGAGTGTGTTTAAGAACCCGTCAATTTCAAATCCATCAACCAATTTATTGGTAATCCAAAGTAGGAAGGCGTTGATGACAAAATAGAAGAGTCCCAATGTTAAAATTATAAAAGGAAGTGACAAAAATACCAAAATTCCGGTGAAGAGAAACTTGAAAATCCCATATACAAGCGCAACGCCCACTGCAGTTGCACACCCTTTAACTCGGACAGCAGGCAAAATATATGTCACTATCAAAACCGAAGCACTCAGGACCAGTAGGTTCAAAATCCAATTTATTAGCATTTTAAATTCTCCTATACATGTTTGAAAGGAAGTATCTGATAATGTTGGGTCATAAATGCTATTAGATTAAAAGTGCGGTGCTGCACGAATCACTTTCCGAAGCGGCGTTTACGATGGCTATAGTCACGCAAAGCACGGAGAAAGTCGATTTTTCGAAACGAGGGCCAATAGGTATCGCAAAAATAGAATTCTGAATAGACACTCTGCCACAACAAAAAACCAGACAGACGCACTTCGCCACTCGTGCGAATAATCAGTTCTGGGTCAGGCAGATTAGAAGTATATAAATATGGCGCGATTTTGTCAACACTCAATTCTTCCGCAATTTGATTAGCATCTTTTCCATCCCGGATTTCTGCTTTTAGATGTCCTCGAAATGCTTCAATTATTTCCTCTCGACCGCCATAAGCGACAGCAACATTCAGAATAAACTTGTCATAGTTTTTCGTCGCTTCTTCTGCTTCCCGAATTGCTTCTTGAAGACTTTGCGGCAGCTGTTCAATTTGTCCCATGGCACGCACTTTAATCTGATTGGCATGCAGCCCTTTAATCGTGACCAATTCACGCATTTTTCTTTCTATCAATCCCAAGATTCCTTCAACTTCATCATCTGCGCGTTTGAAGTTATCCAGTGAGAAAATCCATATTGAAAAGATTTCAACACCGAGTTCATCGCACCAATGAAGAACTTCTTCAAGTTTATCAGCACCTTCATAATGTCCTTTTATTATGTTGTCCAACCCACTGGCTTTGGCGTAGCGGCGGTTTCCATCAAGAATAACACCTATATGGCGCGGAATATTCCACGTACCTGCTTCCGCTTCTAACCGTTTTTGATACGCGTTGTAAAACCTTCTTTCAACTTGATTTTTTAGGAACTTGAGTGGATTCATGTGTTTCCCTTTGTAAAACGACTCCGATTTGCTAATTACCGACTTTTGACTTCGGTTTTCAAATAGGTATATTAAAAAATAGGTCAGTGAAGATGCAATACCAATTATGATGTTTTTCAATTATATTTCAATTATACCATGAAAACCTTGTTAAGAAAATAGAAACTAATTTCTAAAACAACAAGGGTGAGAATATATTGAAAAATGTCCAATTTCCTCAAATTTTAGTTTTTTCAATTTATAAATTTATACTTGACTTTTTCTGTGGTCTTTTGTATAATACTTATAACGACCAAACAAACGTTTCACATGGGTACCCTTGTTCTAAAATTATATTTTGAACGTTTGGCTTGGTCGCCGGGGGTGCCCCAACTTTTTGCAATAGGGGGCACCACAGGCGACGAAGCCGCCACACAATATGCAAGTGTGGCAAATGATAATTTTATAGGAGGTTATTAATGATACGTAACATCCTACCTTACAAATGGATTATAGGGGGGATAGTCCTTCTGATAATCATCGCCAGTGCATGTTACTTATGGTACCAACATGACACGGCACCTTATAGGCAAGAAGCAGCTGATGCCGAACAATTGCTACGCCAATCGGAGATAGAAAAATCCGAGAAAAGCAAGGTAGCAGAACAGGCATCCGATGCACCTGCGGAAAGCAACACGCCAACCGCAGAGAAATCGATAACGGATAAAGTAACGAACGATGAGGAAGTCGCAGCTACCGTAGAGGATATACCCAAAGAGTCTCCTTTCGGACTCGGACCCTACCCTGAAATACCGAAGGAGTGGGGCTGGAACGTAAAATTTTTGTGGGAAAGCCGCGAAACTATTGAAGATGAATTACTAAAACGTGTAACCATCAAAATGCGTAAAGATGGTACACGTTCTAAATATAGCAGTGTCGGTATAAATCATGGGACAGGACTTGTCACCCCGATTGAATATGGAAGTATTCTTGTTGAATACGAAACCGATGAAAACGGTGAGCAAAGAATAGTGAAGGCAAAGGGACACCCTTCTCTTTTACCGCCTGGCACTATCTATAGGTATGCGAGTGAGATACCGTCACATATCAAGATTGTCACCGTTGATGACATAGCGATTGACCCTTATGAATATTTGGGTCTACAAAAACCGTAGGAGGTTTTATTTATGAAAAAAGTAGTAGTTTTCTTAACAATAGCGATTTTCATTGGCATGATCGCCTTTGTCGCATATTCTAATTCTAATCGTAGTTCATCCTGGGCCTATTTAGAAGTCAATTCAACGTATGGTTCTGCTTATAATCCACCAACTTTTACAGATAAGGGGTGTTCCGGTACAGATGGCGATGGTCCGTTGTATAGCACAGCAGATTCGTGGGTCGGGTATACGGATGATGGATACGACCGCACTACCGGGCTTAACAATACCGAAGCATTTGCTTATCCAGCAGGAGCTGAGGGGGCACTCAATGAAATATTGGATGCCGGTCATTACTTTGAGAATAATCTGGTATTAGAGGATGCTGAGGGTACTCTAACTGATGTTGTAGGTTTTTTGGCTAATGAGGATTTTAAAATATATAGAGCAAAGACCTATAATAGGAAATTTGCAGTGAGCGCTTACGCCTACATTTCGTGTAGCACAGATAACGATGACTATGAAACAAGATATGATCTGTATGCGGAAGTGCCAGCAGGGTTTCAATTCCCAAATGTCCGAGACCCAGATACACAGACGGAGGAAGGGGCCTTCTCTGATTCTGAATTTCGTAATGGTGATGCAGGCGGGTGGGACCACGAAATCAGCACAGAACCGAATGCTTCGGTTTCTGCCTCTGGGACAAACCCATCAAATGGGGAGACGCACAACACATCGGCTGCTACGCCCACAATCAGCACTGCAAGGGATTTCGATATCTATTGCGGTTTATGTTCTAATTCTGGTTGCGATGTCTGTAATCCGCACAGATAATCACATAAACAAACCTATCAACCAATAGGCAGGTATCCGTTTTGGATATCTGCCTATTTCTTATTTTCACATACCTGTTATAAAAATGCTCAGATTCCCCACAGGCGCGTTTTATGATACCTTATAAACTCCACCGGCATACAATACGATTTTTGCATTGACGTATTTTGGCAACCTACTGTCAAGTTAACCTGAGATATCGAAGTTAAAAAGCTGCGGAATACCAAACGTGTATTTTAACGTGAGTTTGATAAATCCCGTAGGGAATCAACACCTTATTTTCCTCGTTAACATCAAAAACCATATCTTCTATATCGGAAATGTTTACAACTTTCAATTGATCTTGATAGTGCTAATCTAAAGTTATTCACACTAAATATTAGGCTTAAAGTGTATCAGATATTAGGTAAAAAATCAACATTAACCACAGATTATCTCAACACAAATTCAGAACTGAAATATAGTCAGTTTTACAAAAAATCTTGAATTTCGGGCAGGCATGCCGTATACTATTTATATGAGGGATGTGCATAAATATTGGCGCATCAACACAGACAGGGACAGACGCCAGGTGCCGCTTGATTTATAGAAATGCGTTTGTAGT
>JAGWBU010000023.1 GCA_021295735.1 Candidatus Poribacteria bacterium
TTTCAAAATAGTGTTGTTATATTCTGAAAGGATAACCTCTTTTCTGCTTTTGTGTCAAAAAAACTTAAAACTGTCCAAGTATAGTATTAGAAATAGGAGAAATAATGGAACGAAAACCCAATTTAATCTTTGTTTTTGGTGATCAACACCGTCAATGTGATGTCGGGTGTGCAGGCAACCCGCAAGTACAAACACCTGCTATGGATAAACTCGCACAGGAGGGAATGTTCTTTCCAAACACCTTCACGAACGTGCCGATATGTGTGCCTGCGCGCGGATGCCTGATGACCGGTAAACACCCGTTGAGCCACAAAGCAGTTTCCAACGATTTGCCGCTTCCATTATCTGAAACAGGCGTTGCACAAGTCTTCAAGGACAACGAATACGCAACAGGCTATATCGGCAAATGGCATCTCGGCGGCATGCCGAGGGATAAATTTATTACGCCTGAGATGCGATTCGGTTTTGACCACTGGATCGGATGGAATTGTCATCATAACTATTTCAATGCGCCCTACCATGATTCCGATGGGAATAAGATGCAGATTGAAGGTTATGAACCGGAATTCCAAACTGATCAGGCGATTCAATACTGCCGAGACCACGCGGATGAACCTTTCTGTCTTTATGTAAGTTGGGGACCGCCGCACAATCCGTATGAACATGTGCCAGAGCGGTATAAAGAGATGTATCCACCAGAGGATATTCAATTACGTCCGAACGCGGTAGATACACCTGCTACGAGAAAAGATATCTCTGGTTACTACGCACATATTACGGCTTTAGATGAAAACCTCGGACGTTTGATGGACGCACTTGATGAAATTGGTATTGCTGAAGATACTATCCTTGTCTATACATCTGACCACGGGGATATGCTCGGTAGCCAAGGACACAACAGAAAAGAACGTCCGTGGGACGAATCAAGTCGCATCCCTTTTATGATTCGTTATCCGCGCAAAATCCCCGCAGATGTTACACGTGACACTTTACTAAGTCTTGTCGATTTCATGCCGTCAATGCTATCCTTATGCGATCTGTCAATTCCAGAAGGCGTTGAAGGTATTGATCTTTCAGGTGCTATGCTCGGTAAGACAATTGACGAACCGCAATCTGTTTTGCTTGAAATCCCATTACACGGGAGTGAAGGGTTCAATTTCGGTCTCCGTGAATGGCGCGGTGTCCGAACACATCGCTACACCTATGCACGACACTACGATGAAACAGGTTGGCTGCTTTACGATAACGATAACGACCCGTATCAAATGAACAATCTTATTGACGATCCTAATTCACAAACGATCCGTGCAGAATTAGAGGCGGAACTTCAGCAGTGGCTAACCCGCATCAACGATCCATGTCTTCCCGGTTTAGACCATATCCGACAACTCGGTTTAGCAGAATTGTGGAACATCAGTGAGCAGCGGTTTGGTGGCAGAAATCCGCGATGGGCATAAAAGGAAGAAGCATGAAAAAGCGGGTACTCATTATCGGTTGGGATTGTGCCGCGCCTGAATTGGTCTTTGAGGCATTCAAAGACGACATGCCCAATACACACCGCTTGATGCAAGCGGGTATCTATGGGGAATTAGAGAGCACGGTCCCGCCGATCACCGTGCCAGCGTGGATGTGTATGATGACAAGCCGTGATCCGGGTGAACTTGGTATCTACGGCTTTCGCAACCGTTCGGATTATTCCTACGATGCGCTGACCATTGCCAATGCACACGCTGTTGAAGTGCCGGCACTCTGGGAGCTGCTTGGACAAGCACAAAAACGATCTGTTGTTTTGGGAGTGCCACTCACCTATCCCGCGAAGCCTTTTCCGGGATGGATGGTTACCAGTTTTCTCACGCCAGGTGATCTCAATTCTCCGTTGACACAACATAACTTACAGTGGACATTTCCACCAAGGCTTACACGTGAAATAGCGCAAATTGCTCCTGACTACATGATTGATATTCCAAATTTTCGCACCGATAAACGTGCCGAATTGGAACAGCAGCTCATCAAAATGACGCGTGAACGTTTTAAATTCGCTCGTTATCTGCTTGCGGAAAAAGCATGGGATTTCTTCGTGATGGTGGAAATGGGTTCTGACAGACTTCATCACGCATACTGGCGATTTTGGGATAAAACGCATCCTAAGTATGAACCGAATTCACCGTTTGCTGGGACAATGCGGAACTACTATCGCACACTTGATGAAGAACTGGGATGGATGTTGGCGCGTGTTGATGATGATACGACTGTTATGGTTGTTTCTGACCACGGTGCGAAAAGGATGGATGGTGGTATCTGTGTCAATGAATGGCTACAAAAGCACGGTTACCTGACGCTGAAAACCGAACCGCGAGGTATTACGCGATGGACAACAGATATGGTGGACTGGCAGCACACAAAGGCATGGGGTGAAGGTGGTTATTACGCACGAATCTTTATCAATGTTGCCGGTAGAGAACCTGATGGAATTGTTAGACCACAGGATTACGAAAGTGTTCGCGATAAATTGAAGGCACAACTTGAATCAATCGTTGATGAGTCGGGACAAAACATCAATACCCGCGTTTTCAAGCCGGAGGAGGTATATAGGGAGTGCCATAACATTGCACCTGACCTCATCGTTTATTTCGGTGATCTGTATTGGCGTTCGGTGGGAAGTGTAGGATACAACAGTATCTATACTTATGAAAACGACACCGGTCCTGACGATTGCAATCATGCGGAAATGGGTATGTTTATTCTCAAAGACGGTAAACAACCGCGCGGACTTGTCCCCACAAAAAGCATATACGACATTGCTCCTACAGTACTAAATGAATTCGGCATTGACATTCCAGATGCAATGCGGGGGCAATCGATTTATGTGTCAAATATTTAGTTTTGATCGGTTTTGTTAGGAGGTTCTCTAAAATATTGACTAAATGAAGGATTGATTTTCACAAGGTAAACTGATAAAATAATATGATGAAAACTACTAAATAGGTAAGAAAATGAAAACCTTTGAGACTCAAGGACCTGTGTCACCTGATCGGAACTACGTCGTTCGCCGAAGCAGGGAACTCACAGATTTTGTGAACCGCGCCAAACTTGGACGTTATATCGTTATCTTTGCACCACGACAGACCGGTAAAACTACGTTTTTCAGATGGGCACTTGATGCCCTTATTGGCGAGGACCTAGTGTACTTTCCGATTCAACTGGATTTTGAGGAGTATAAAAACGTCAGTCTTTCTGACTTTTACAACTACCTTTATCAAGATATTCGTAAGGAAATTGAGAACGTAAACCAAAAACGTGAAACAGTACCCTCTGATCCACTTAGCGAATTTCTGGAGAACACACAGATTGTTAATCACGTTTCACTGAGGCATTTTTTTGAAAAATTTGCAAGAATATTGGACAACCAACGGATCATTATCATTATTGATGAGTTTGATGGTATCCCACAAGATGTGGTATCTGACTTTCTCCATTCGTTACGCCGTATCTATCTATCTGATCCAGATTCACGATGCATCTACAGTCTTGGAATTGTCGGAGTGAAAAGTATTACACAACTCAACTATGATCGGTCTATCTCGCCTTTCAACATACAAGACGAATTTGCCTTGCCAAATTTCACACTTGAACAAGTACGTGAACTCCTTGCACAATATACAGATGAAGTCGGACAGATGATCACAACTGAAGTTATTGAGGCACTTCACAAACAAACAGCCGGTCAACCGTTTCTTGTTAACAGATTTGCACAAATTCTGACTGATGAGCTGAACATCCCAAAAACTGAAACGCTCCGGATAAAGCATTTCACACAGGCACACACCCGTCTTCTTCGAGAACGGAACACAAATATAGATCATCTATTAAGCAATATTCGTAACGATCCGCGTTTTGAAGGTATCCTGATGAAAATTGTTTCTTATGAGAAGGGCATAGGTTTCAATCTTGACAATGAACTTATTGATAAACTGACTACTTATGGTATTATTGCAGAAGGTTCAGATGGAATGTGTGAAATTGTCAACCCAATATACCACTATCGTATCATGCAGGCGTTTCAACCGATAAATAATGGTTTAGAAGATGAATACTTTTCTGGTGATACCTACTCCAATTTTTTAGATTATCTCACTCCTGACGGTAACATTCAGATGCAGCCGCTCCTTGATAATTTTCAGAATTTTATTTCTCGCGCTGGACATCGACTTTTGCATGTGCCGCAGACCCACAAGAGTTTGTCGGTCAGTATCTTCTTTTCGCCTATCTTGATCAGTTTGTTCGCTTGGCACGCGGCACCATGTATCTTGAAGTACAAACAGGTCGAGGTAGGATAGACCTACTCATTCTCCACAATCAGCAAAAATATATCGTCGAAACCAAAATTTGGGAAGGAGAAAGTCTCTATCAAGCAGGAAAAAAACAACTTGCCGCGTATCTAAAATTGGAGAAAGCGTTGGAAGGTTACTACATTGTATTTGATCACCGAAAACAACCAGTTCCGCTGGTAGAGACAGAAATTCAAGAAGGATTTACGATTCACAGTTATGTTATTCCTGTTACCCAAGAAGTTCCTTCACAATTAAAATAAAGGATCTTGAAGTTCACTGATTAGGCACAGAAGATGTGGTAACAGCAGCGACAATCGCTTCAGTGACTACCTCCGCAGCGAGAATGCCGATAGTATTCACACTGCTACCGGTATGTGCACCTGTGGCAAGCGTAAAGAGCGTATCACCATCAAACATTGTATGCGATGGACGGACTGCACGTGCCATGCCATCGTGTGCCATCTCCGCAACCCGTGTCGCTTCTGCAACAGAAAGCGTGGCATTCGTGGCAACTACACCGATGGTTGTATTCGTTCCGGGAACGATACTGGCATCCAAAAGGCGTTCCGTGATGTCCACGAAACTACCTTCTATTTTCCCACCCGCGACAACTTCACCAGTGGCAGGATTCACAACGTTTCCAAGCGCATTTACAACTACAAGCGCAGCAACAGTTAAACCGTTATCAAGATGCTTACACGCTGAACCTACACCGCCTTGAGAAGGCGTAACGCCCGGGGCTTTACCGACAGTTGCACCCGTCCCTGCGCCGATAGCACCCATTGTCACTGGTTCGTTAGTAGCATTAAGGCATGCCTGATACCCCATTTCTTTGTCAGGACGCACGCTTGCGTCACCGACATGCAGGTCAAAAATGACAGCCGCAGGCACAATCGGCACATGAACGGGACCAACCGGAAATCCTATACCCTTTTCTTCAAGGTATTGGACAACACCGCCTGCGGCATCTAACCCAAAAGCACTGCCGCCTGTTAGTAAGACTGCATGTACTTTTTGAATTAAGCGTCCGGGACGAATTGCTTCTGTTTCTCGTGAACCAGGGGCAGCCCCGCGCACATCAATGCCTGCTGTTGCGCCATCTGGACAGAGGAGGACGGTACACCCTGTCCGTGCAGTTGCATTGGTAGCGTGCCCGACCTTGATTCCATCAATTGCCGTGAGTGTTTGGTTTGTTGATGCCATATCATAACTATAGCGGATTCAGATATAATCTGCAAGAGATATTGGATTCAAAGATTATAGACAGGATCTGAATATACTGCTATAATGCAATCAGTTTAATTTCATGGAAAAATTTGTGTCATGAAACATATTTGTCTACTTTTTGCGATCCTCATTGCATTTGCCAGTTGTTCGCCACCGGAACCGGTGGAGATTCCTGATCCGAATTTAGCTGCAGCTGTACGGCAGGCATTAGGTTTATCTCCTGATGAACCTATTACACAAAAGAAGTTAGAAAAGTTAGAGGTGTTGTCTACATGGACTAAAGGTATTAGCGATTTAACAGGTATAGAAAAAATGACGGGTTTAACAAGTTTATCACTTATTGGTGGTCAAATTGCAGATATCACACCTCTTGCAGGATTAAGAAATCTGGCGACTTTACACCTAAATTCTAATCAAATTATGGACCTCACACCCATTTCTGGATTAACACAACTCAGTAGGTTATCACTTGATAACAATCAAATCAGTGATCTTACGCCACTTGAAGGATTATCACAACTTAGGGAGTTAACGCTATATGAAAATCGTATTAAAGATGTAACACCTCTCAAGGAGTTAACACAACTGAGGAAATTAGAAATTTATAGCAACAAAATACGTGATATTGCGCCGCTCACAGGATTAATACAACTCAAGGAATTAAATCTTAGGTATAATGAAATTAGCAATATTACACCTTTGTCTGGGTTAATACAACTTTACACCCTAAATCTCGAGGGAAATAAAATTAGTGATGTCACCCCGCTCAGAGGATTGAAACAACTTACAGATTTAACCCTTATAAGAAATAGAATCCAAGACATCACACCTTTGGCAGGACTTATACAATTGGAAAGTTTATCTTTATGGTATAATAAAATAATAGACATTGCACCACTGGCTAATTTGCCTAAACTGCTCACTTTATCTATTGGTAATAATGAAATCCGGGACATCACACCATTTGCGGAGATGAAACAACTGATGAGCTTATATCTTGGCAGCAATCAGATTGGCGATATCTCACCGTTATCTGAATTGACTCAGCTTAGGAATTTATCGCTTGGAGGAAACCAAATCAAAGACTTTGGAGTTATTAGTGGATTAAAGCGACTTTCGTACTTTGCACTTAGCGAGACTGAGATTCGAGATTTGACTCCATTTGTTTCATTTTTTGAAGGTTTACCTAAACTGACATCACTATTACTAAATGATAATCAGATTAGTGATGTCACACCGCTTGGAAAATTGACACAGCTTAAGAAGTTAAATCTCTACAATAATGAGATTAGTGATATAGCACCACTTGCTAATATGACACAACTTGAGGTGTTGGATCTTGAAAATAATAATATTAATGATATAGCATCACTTGCTAATATGACACAACTAAAGGTTTTAGATCTCACGAATAATAAGATCCGCAATGTTACACCACTCGCCGGATTAACACTGCTAACTGAGCTGTATCTCATGAACAATCAAATTGCCGACATAGCATCCATTGCAGAATTAACACAATTAACCTGGCTATATCTTAACAGTAATCAAATTACCGACATCACACCTATCAAGAACTTGAGAAACCTTCGAGCATTATCGCTTAATGAAAACCAAATTAGTGATATTACACCAATCCAAAATATGAAGCAGCTCAGTTACCTACAAATGAATAAAAATCAAATTAGCGTTATTACCCCGATAACTGAATTAACACAGCTTCATTCTTTAAGGCTTGAAAATAATAAAATAACTAATGTGCCTCCACTTGAAAAATTATCACAACTTAATACGCTATGGATAAGAGGAAATCAAATTAGTGATCTTACGAATATTGCAACTATAAAATCACTTAGACGATTACTCATTGACGATAATCAAATTCAAGACATTACCCCCCTTACTGAACTAACAAATCTTACGATCTTGCATCTTAGCGGTAATCAAATTAGCGATACACAGCAGTTTATTGAATTAAGACAACTGACAGGTTTGAATCTAAGCAGAAATCAAATTAGGGACATCACACCTCTTGCTGAATTAACACGACTTACATCATTGTCAATTGGAGAAAATCAAATTAACGATCTTTCACCACTCAGGAGTTTAACAAGATTGACATGGTTAGGTTTTGGTGGTAAAAACCTTCCTGATCTCACGGACCTTGTTCCGCTTCTGACGGGATTACCTCATCTTACGGAACTATCGCTTGAGAACAGTGGTATTAGTGATATTACTCCGCTTGCACAATTGACGCAACTCACACGCTTAACACTTAGCAAAAATCAAATCCGTGACATCACACCGCTCGCTGAATTGACAAACTTAAGAAGGTTATTTTTATCGGATAATCAAATTGAGGACATCAGCACTGTTGAGAACTTTAATCGGTTAACACATCTTTTTATTAGCGAGAATCCAATTCAGGATATGTCGCCAATTCGCAGGCTTCGTAAACAAAATCCGGAGTTGAGAGTGGACATTAAAATTGATCCGTAATCAACTTGAAGTAAAGAATGGGTTATTAACGGGAAGATTTTTCATACAATTAACAGCATCACAAGGAAGGTATGAACATGACAAAGTTAGCAATAAATGGCGGTGAACCCGTTGTCAAAAGCGGTTTAGGTAAAAGTTGGCCCATTTTTGATGAAACAGAAGAAAATGCGCTGTTAGAGGTTTTGCGCAGCGGTGCATGGAATAGGCGCGAAAAAGTTGATGAAGTCGGTGAAAAATTTGCCTCGTATCAGGATGCCAAATACGGTATTCCGCTTGCAAACGGGACTGTGGCGTTGCAGTGTGCACTAAAGGCTGCTGGTGTCACTGCAGGTGATGAGGTCATCGTTCCAGCGCTCACATTTGTGGCAACAGGAACATCGGTTGTGTGCGTCAATGCAGTGCCGGTTATCGTTGATGTAGACCCGCTCACCTATAACATCGCTCCTGATGCGATTGAGGCGGCAATTACCTCACGAACGCGGGCAATTATCCCAGTACATAACGGGGGTTATCCTGCCGATATGGACGCGATTATGGATATTGCTGAAAGACACAATCTTAAGGTAATTGAGGACTGCGCGCACGCACACGGTTCACAATGGCGTGGCAAAGGGATGGGTTCAATTGGGCATCTCGGCACGTTTAGTTTTCAGATAGGCAAAACACTTACGTGCGGCGAAGGTGGGATGGTGATAACAAACGATGAAGCGCTCGCAAACAGCGCAGGTCAAGTCGCAAACTTAAACATGCGGATGACAAACCTCCAAGCTACACTTCTATTATCGCAACTGGAACGGTTTGATGAGCAGGTTGAAACGCGCGAACGCAATATCGCATATCTTATGAAGGGTATGGAAGCGATAGAGGGAATCCATCCGATTCCGCGCGACGAACGTGTTACGCGATGGTGTTTCTACTATTGGGATTTCCGCTTTGTCCCTGCGGAGTTTGGTGGCATCTCACGCGGAAGATTTTTAGAAGCACTTGGTGCAGAAGGTGTTCCATGCGGTGTCGGGGCACACGGACAACCTATCTATAACGAAGGTCCTTTTAGTAATCCAGAATGGTTTGACCAACTCGGATTGCCTCGTGAATATCTTGGCGACCGCGCTATTGATTATAGCAGCGTTCACTGCCCAGAAGCAGAACGCGTGTATCAGGAAGAGGTCTGTAGTTTTGGGCATGCTATGTTTTTAGGTGGTATAGACGATATGCAACTGATTTTAGATGCGTTCCAGAAAATTCGGGCGCATGTGGATGAGTTATAGCACAAGAATTTGAAAGAAGTCTGTGATTTACTTTAGTTTCAGCGGAATGTCCAACGTCTTTGGTAACAAACACTCGGTGTCGTTACAAGATTGGAAGTCGAGTTTTAGAATTATCGGGGTGTTTTTCTTGACAGGTACATTCGATTTCCGTTTCAACTTCAGAGGAATCGTAAACGTTCCTTCGTATACGTTCAAGAATTCGGTGCTAAACTCAAACTTTACTGATTTGCCTTTCGGATACTTTACTTCAGAAATCTCAACTGGCGCATCTTTTGCTACAGTGATAGTAGTCGGAATTAAGTTATCTTGACCTGCAGGGTTTGCGTTAATGTGCCAGCCCGCCGCAATTTTTACCTCAACTTCCACGTCAATTTTCTCGTCTTTAGTAAGCGTTTTAATCTTTGCGGTTGCTGTTACAAGTGATTGCGTTAAACTTTCAAGTTTCTGTTTGTTTCGCTGTGTTGACACATCACGATTCTCGCCTAAGCTTAAGTAACCGTTGAGCGCATAGAGCATGTGCATGAAGGACGAGGGAGATTGCTCTGTCGCTTGCGCAAAACTAAGAAGTGTTTTCTTGGCGAAATTTCGGTAACTTGCATCAAGCATTAAGAGGTTGTTGACTACGACCGCGTTACCTGAAGGAATTGCGGAATCATAAGGTTTTTTGGTGCGTACAATCAACTGTTTGGCATCTACCTTTGTGAAATAGAACCCTCCATTTTTGTTGTCCCAAAAGAGTTGGATCATCTTGTCGGTTAGCGTTGTCGCGGAACGTAACCAATGTTCTTCTCCTGTGGCATTGGACAATCCGAGCAGACCACGCACGAAAAAGGCGTAATCATCAAGATATGCATCGTACTTGGTAACCCCATCGGTATATGTGTGCCACAATTCACCATTCGGTTTTCTTAGGTTGTCAAGAATAAACTGTGCGGCTTTTGATGCAGCGCTAAGATATTTTTCTTCACCAAGAACTTCATATCCATAGGCAAGTGCATCTATCATCAAGCCATTCCAACTCACAATAATCTTCGTATCAAGCAGCGGACGTTCCCGTTCAGACCGAGCTGCTAAAAGTTTTTCTCGCGCAGATCTTAATGACTTGAGAGAGGCTTCCGATTTTGCTGCGTTGGGAATATAGAGGACATTTTTGCCTTCAAAATTCGGTCCCTTGTCTACACCATAAACGGCAGTGAATTGTTTGACATCTTTTGCGGAAAGAGATTTCTCGATTTCGTCTGCTGTCCAAACATAGTATTTTCCCTCCTCAGCGTCCGTTTCAGCATCTAATGCTGAATAGAATCCACTTTCAGGTGCTGTCATCTCGCGGAAAATAAAACTGAATATCTCTTCAGCAATACGTCGGTACTGCGGTTTTTCTGTTAGCTGATACGCCTGAAGATATATTTTTGCCAATTGTGCGTTGTCGTAAAGCATCTTTTCAAAGTGAGGGACAAGCCATTTTGCGTCAACGGAATATCTGTGAAATCCGCCGCCGATTTGGTCATAAATTCCGCCGTAAGCCATCATATCTAAGGTCCGTGTCACCATCTTTATGAGCGATTCATTATCTGTGGGAGGAGTTGTCTTGTTGGAGGGGTTTGCAACCCCGATTGGAGAGGGTTGTAACCTCAACTGCCTTTCATATTCTCTCAAAAGGAACTCCAAATTTGCAGGACTTGGAAATTTAGGAGCACTACTGAATCCACCGTAAGCATTATTGTAGGTGTTTTTTAGGTGTGCTACGGCGGCAGAGATAAGGGAACGATCAAGGGATTTAGCAGTGAGAGCGGTGAATCCTGTGCTTATTGCGCCTTCAATAACTTGTGTGATCCGATTTGCAGAGTCAATCACCTCTGCTTCTCGCGATACCCATGCTTCATGCACTGCGGTCAAAATCGTTGGAAAACCGGGTCTATTCGGCATATCCGTAGGTGGAAAATAGGTGCCAGCAAAGAAGGGCTTCAAATCAGGCGTAAGGAAGACGGAGTTGGGCCATCCACCACGTTGCATCAATATCTGCGTTGCGGTCATATAAATTTCGTCAAGGTCAGGACGTTCTTCCCTATCAATTTTGATATTGATAAAGTTCTTGTTCATCTGTTCAGCGATTTCTGGGTTTGAAAAAACTTCCCGCTCCATTACGTGACACCAATAACACGTAGAATATCCAACAGAGAGAAAAATAGGTTTGTTTTCCTTTTTCGCGCGTTCTAACGCCTCATCGTTCCAAGGATACCATTCAACAGGATTGTGTGCGTGCAGCAATAGATAAGGACTTGTTTCATGGACAAGCCGATTGGTCCATTTCCATGAACCGTCCGGATTTTTGAGCGCGCTTTCATCTGCACTTACCATCCATGCGATATTAATCAGAATTAGACTAAAAAGAATGTTTCGCATCGTATTTTTCATAATTGCCACCTTTTCTGTTAAATTATGACGAACAATGGATCGCACTAATACAAACCTATATCTTTTTGAAATCCTATATTCTTATACGCTATGGTAGGCGCGGTTTGAAACCGCGCCTACAAGGGAATGTTCATATATTTGGGAATTGACTATAAAGTTATCGTGTAATTCATGTGGATTGTTATTGCACAAGCGCTTGCTGAGCAATGGAGCGTCCCCGATCTGTTAGCATGAGCTGCGTTGCTTTCTGTGACACATATCGGTTGTTCAAAGCGTATTTAACGACTCGTGTTGCAAATGTCGGTTCCCATTGAAGATGTTCATGAAGGTGTGCTATTTCAGATTCATCTTGTGCTTCTGGCAATCCTTCATGATTAAAAAGATGAATAACGAGCATTGTTTGCGCGAACTCCCATTTTTGGCGGATGTGCCTACGCGCAATTGAGATAAGACCACGATTCGGGATAATCAAAAAGAAAAGTCCGAAAACAAAGAATGTCACCGTCGCAATAGTGCCCGCAATTGAAACATTAAGCAGAAAGGAGAGCCAATAGCCGCTCACAGCATTCACACACCCGATAACAACACTTAAAATAAGCATCCGTGTGAGACTATCAGTCATAAGATAAGCGGTAGCAGGCGGACCAGCGATAAGCGCGACAACTAATATTGAACCGACTGCATCAAACGCACCTACAGTTGTCATAGAAACCAATGTCATCAATCCGTAATGGACAAGAACGGGTGCAAACCCTAATGTTGCGGCTAAACTTGCATCAAATGTTGCTAACTTCAATTCTTTGTAGAATATGATAATAAAGGCGAGATTCAACAGGAACATTCCACCCATAACATATAGAGATACAGGCCCCAGATCGTAAATAGAAATCTCTAATCGATTGAGTGGTGCGTACGCGAGTTCACCGAGCAGAACTGCGTCTATATCCAAGTGAACATTGCTTGAAAATCGAGAAATAAGGATCACACCGATGCTAAAAAGAGCGGGGAATGTCAATCCTATCGCAGCATCCTCTTTCACAAGTTTCGTTTTTTGTAGTAATTCAACGAAAACAACGGTGAGAACACCAGTTGCAGCGGCAGCGAGAATTAGTAGCGGAGATGAAAGACTATGCGTAAGAAAAAATGCCAAGACAATACCGGGAAGAATCGCGTGACTAATAGCGTCACTCATCAACGTCATTCGGCGTAGCACTAAGAATACGCCGGGTAAAGCACATGCGGACGCTGTGACAATAGCAATCAGTAGTATATCAAGATGTTCTTGTATCATTTTCTTTTATATGCTTTTCTGCTGCGGTTGCACCAACTAATTTATTTGTGGCTATCTTCAAGCTGCGCCTATTCCTGTGTTGTTTGATACTGTTCCATAGTAAACCACGGTTCGGTGCGAAAGCGATTGAAAATCCTACCGCAACTGTCGCGCATAGGATAATTGTTGGACCAGTGGGAATACCTGTTGCGCTACTGCTGATAATAGTACCACTCACTCCAGCAAATGCTCCAAAGCATGCAGCGAGGATTACCATTAGATTGAGTCTGTTTGTCCACTGCCGCGCAGCGACAGCAGGGGCAACTAACATGGCACTCATTAACACTGCCCCAACCGCTTGTAGACCGAGAACAATCGCTATAACAAGAAGGCTGGTCAGTAGAATATCAAGTGCGCGAGTCGGCAACCCGATAGATGCGGCGAACCCTTCATCAAAAATGAGGAGTTTCAACTCTTTCCAGAAAATAACCATAATAATAAGTGCAACGCCGCCGAGTATGCCAATCGTTAGGACATCACGTTTTAGGATTGTGGCAGCTTGCCCGAAGATAAAATCATCCAGCCCTGCCTGATTAGCATTGCCACTGCGCTGTATAAGCGTGAGCAATACTAATCCGAATCCGAAAAAAGTGGATAGCACAAGACCGAGAGCGCTATCATATTTGATACGCGTCAATCTCACGATACTTAAAATGATGAGTGTCCCTAACCATCCCGCGATTGCAGCACCAAGAATCAGGATCAGCCGTGTCTTACTTCCTGTCAGCATAAATGCTATCGCAATGCCGGGTAGTGCGGCGTGTGAAATAGCATCGCCGAGGAGACTCTGACGCCGCAAAACAGCGTAGGTGCCAAGTGCACCGCTCACCGTGCCGAGCAGGGCAGCACCAATAGAAACAATTATCAATGTATAATCAAAATAAGTTAGGAAGTAAAAATTTTCCATGATTTTGGGATGGTACACGTGGAAATCGCAGTTGAAAACCGCTTCCACAAATATATCTTATCGGTTTTTTATGAATGCTATTCGTCCGCCATAAGTCTCTCGCAAATTATCAGAGGTAAATGTCTCATCAACCGGGCCACTCGCAATACGTCGAATGTTTAATAACGTTACCCAGTCGAAATAGTCGGTTACAGTTTGCAGATCATGATGCACCACGACCACTGTTTTACCGTTTTCACGAAGTTCCTGAAGTAAGGCGATGATTGCGCGTTCGGTAGTCGCATCAACACCTTGAAAAGGTTCATCCATCAGGTACACTGTGGCATCTTGAATAAGGGCACGAGCGAGAAAAACACGTTGTTGTTGTCCACCAGAGAGTTGGCTAATCTGTCGAGTGGTATACTTCTCCATCCCAACTTTCTCCAATGCATGCATCGCCAGTTCGCGGTCCTGCTTTCTGGGCCGTCTTATCCAGCCGAGTGCGCCGTATCTTCCCATCATGACGACATCAAGAACGTTTGTCGGAAAATCCCAGTCGACGCTTCCTCGTTGTGGCACATATCCAACAATCTTTCGCTGTAACGCATAAGGTTTGTTATAGATTAAGACATTACCAGCGGCGGGGCGCACTAATCCTAAAATTGCTTTGATCAACGTTGTTTTGCCTGCGCCGTTGGGACCAACGATCGCTAAAAGCACACCTGGTGGAACATCAAGGTCAATGTCCCATAATACGGGAGTTTCACGATATGCGACAGTCAGATCCGTTACCTGAATTGCGTTTGTTTCATAGGTTTGCAATTTAGTTTTCCTTCGTAGAAACAGTATCTCTTGTCAATGCTTGGACAATCGTCCCAACGTTGTGCCGAACCATGCCGATATAAGTGCCTTCAGGTGTCCCCTCATTGCCCATAGCGTCAGAAAAAAGCTCGCCACCGATCTGCACATCAAACCCTTTTGATTTTACCGCAGCTTTCACTGCCTCAACACTCCGTGTAGAGACAGTTGTTTCCACAAAAATAGCAGGAATGCGTCGTTCTGCTATAAAGGCCGCTAAATTCTGCACATCAGCGATACTTGCTTCCGTGACGGTACTAATTCCTTGCAATCCGCGTACTTCAAATCCATAGGCCTTGCCGAAGTAGTTAAAAGCGTCGTGTGCTGTCACGAGCACACGTTGTTCGGGTGGTACAAGTTCTACTTGTGTTTTAACGTATTCATGCAGTTTCGCGAGTTCCGCAAGGTAACGTTCAGCATTGCTTTGATAAACTGCCGCATCATCAGGATTAAACTCACGCAAAGTGTCGCGAATCTTTTCCACAGCTTTCATCCAAAGTGTTACGTCAAACCATACGTGTGGGTCGGACTGTCCTTCAAATTCCGGCGGTGATAATAGCAAATTTTCATCAACACCCTCTGTTACAGCAACGGTTTTGGTATCACCCGACATATTAGCAAGCACGTCTGCCATTTTTGCTTCCAGGTGTAATCCGTTATAAAAGATGATGTGTGCTGATCTTAGTCTTTGGAAATCTTTAGTAGTCGGTTTATAAAAGTGTGGGTCAACACCGGGCCCCATCATACCTATTACTTCAACCTGATCACCACCAACATTTTTGACGATGTCCGTAATCATACCAATTGTGCAAACAACACGAATTTTTCCTGCCTCAGATGTGTTCGGTGGCTTTTTTGAATCACACCCAATATTTGCCAAAATGGAAATAAGAAAAAGTGCAACACACATTATATGTATTAGCAGTGTAAACGCGTTTAAATATCGTGTTAACATTTTTGATAGTGAAAGATATATTTTAAACATAATTCAATTTCCAAAAAAGTATTTTAAAATAAAAAACGTTCTAAAAGTTTACCAACAAGATAGCCGACCCCTGCGACGCCAAGACCGACAACAAACATATCAAAACCGCTCCGAATTAAGCCACGTCCAGTGAAAAGGCTGCGTGCTGCACCGACTGCAAAGTGCGAAAACATCGCAAGAGAAAAAGAGATCCATATCGCTGTTGCACCAGAGGTGAAAAGAAATGGAGCAACAGGTATGAAAGCACCAATGGCAGTCGCAAGTCCTGTAACCCATCCATCTTTTAATGGTGTCGTGTGGATTTCGCCAATCTTAAGTTCAGCCTGTATTTTTTCTTCTAATGCTCTTTCGGGATCACTCATCACTTCTTTTGCGAGGAGTCGCGCATGTTCCTTAGGCACACCTCGGGTAGCATAAATAAGTGTGAGTTCGTCCTCCTCAATGTCCGGCATGAGGCGAATTTCTTCCCTTTCTAACTCAATTTCATGTTCATACACCTCTTGTTCGCTCTTCGCAGCGAGGTATCCCGAAGCACCCATAGAAAGTGAGTCCGCCACTGTAGCAACAATTCCTCCCACAAGAATATGGGGAGTTTCCGAAGTCGCAGCAACAATCCCCGCAAGTAAACCAAAGTTTGCCGTTAATCCATCATTAAAACCGTAAATAATATTTCCCAACGTACCGCCGGACTCAGTTCTGTGCCACGGTTCATCACTTGAACCCGTGAGTTCCTTTAAACTTTCAGTATGCATTGCAGACTCTTTTGCCAAATCAAGTGCTGTTTCTTTCGCGTCTGGCAACGTACTGTTTCTATGGAGCGTTAGATAATCCTTAACTTCACTCGCCTCTTCGTTCAGCATCCGTGAAAGTGGAAATGCTCTGTCAATCTTCCGTGCATACCACGCCATTAACCTTGCTTTTGATGTTGGGCGGAGCTTCTTAATTTTGACATTGTAAGAAGTTAACATCTCCTCCCAACGTGCAACATGTCGATTTTCCACCTCAGCAAGTTCAAGAAGTATATCTTTCCGATCAGGGTCTGGTTCGAGGTTGGCGAAAACACTATAGAGGAAACTCGCATCTATTTCATCTTGTAGATGGTGTTTCCATGTCTTGATAGTTTTATCATCTGGTTTAATCTTTTCCTGCTGTTCCATTTTAGGTCCTTTGTGATAATTAGCGCGCTTTCAAAGCGCGCTTACACATTATCTGTTTCTTGTACATTATTAACGAATATATTTTTTGCAACCTCGCGCCCGATTACTGCTTGCTGCCCAGCAATGTCGATAGTGAAGGGGCCTTCAAATGGGGCAACCTCAATAACCCGGAATGCTGTGCCAGGGTAAAGATTAAAACTTCCCAGATGTCGGAGCAATGCTGAATCGCTATCACTTACTTCAGCAACAACGCAGGATTGACCGTTCCGTAAATCTGTCATCGGCATAGACGCTTTTTTTGGCACAACACCGTTTTTATCTGGAATCGGCGAACCGTGTGGATCAGCAGTAGGGTAGCCGAGAAACTCATCCATTCGCGCCTCCACATCTTCTGAAATAACATGCTCTAACTTTTCTGCTTCCTCATGAACGCCATCCCACGGCACACCGAGCGCTTTGAAAAGATAAAGCTCTAATAAACGATGGTGCCGGATGATTTCAAGCGCGATAGCTTGTCCTGCATCCGTAAGTGTAACACCTTGATAGCGTTCATGGCTCACAAGGTTCATCGTTTTCAGTTTTTTGATCATTCCTGTTGCAGACGCCGGTTTAACGTCAAGATATTCTGCTAAAATACCGGTAGAAACTTTGCCACCCTTCTCTTGCAACTTATAGATTGACTTGAGGTAGTCCTCAGCCGCTTGTGTAAGCATTCGTCTTTCCAATCCGCAAGGAAGTACGCGACGCGTGTAATTCCTCATTTTGCGGTATATGGTAGGGTAAACCTACCTGATTTTAGGCAATATATGCTAAAATTGTTGTAAACGTTGAGAATTTATTTTAGGCATACCTAAATTATATATTAATACCTAACTAACGTCAAGAGAAATTTTGAACTTTCAATGTTCGTGCCTCGCTAAAATTCGTTAAATACTTTCACAGGTTTTCCTGTTTCAATCGACTGCCATGCTGCAACACCTACAGCGATAGACTTCGCGCCATCAACTACATTTGGAGACGGTTCTAAATCTTCTTCAAGACACTGCTGAAAATGCCGCATATATCGGATAACTGTTTGCCCATGTCCATAAACGCTCGTGTCAACTTCAGGGGGACATGTCATCTCAAAAGGCTCTCTCGCAGACATTTTATCAAGCATGAGTTTTACTTGTCCACCTTTGTTATCCGTAAAGTCACCGATCATTGTGCCTTTGCTACCATAAATGGAGACTTGCATCATCGGCATCGGTGGGTGAACAACATCGTAAAGTCCCATTGCTCTGGCAATTACGCCGCTCTTGAACTTCAGGTTGAGAAAGAAGTTATTTTTTATAGGGTACTCAGGCGTGAGTGTGCCTTTTGTGCCGTAAGCATGAACCTCTTCAACATCGCCGAGAAAACTGCGCAGAATATCAACAGGATGCACAACACCGCCAAACATGAGGTCCTGTGGGGCATGTAGCCGCCACGGTGTAAAATCGTAGACATCGCGCAAATCGTGGACATAATAGGCATCTGCAACCATAATGTCACCTAAATCACCATCGTCATAGAGCCTCTTCATCGTTAAAAACTGCAGATCAAATCGCATTGTTTGCCCGACAAGGAATTTGACACCTTGTTCCCGAACTAAATCTACCAAACGTTGTGCATCTGCCAACGTTGTTACCATCGGTTTAGTGCAGACCACATGCTTACCAACTTCAATGGCGGCGATGCAATGTTCAGCATGAAGATGATCTGGTGAATAAACTGCAATCACGGTAATGTCATCACGTTGTATCAATTCACGGTAGTCTGTCGTCCAGAAATCAACTCCAATATTCTTAGCATAGTTTTGGAGAACGTCTTCCCGTCTCGCGCAGATGCCGCGAAGTTCATAATTTAGGTCCGACACATCTTTTAACAATGTTGCGGTTGAACCCATATTGGTAGGATTGATCCCGATAACACCTAATCCTATTGCCATTTTCTTTCTCCTTTGATTGCGTATTATCTTATCATAATTCCCTTTGATTGACAAGCATTATATTAAGAACCTACAGAACAGGGTTATTTATAGTGAAACCTAAAAATAATTAGACACTTCCCCCCACGGTAGACGAGGTTTCCTAACCTCGCTGGTGCGGCGTGTCTGATTAATTCTAAAGCCCACTATAGTTTTAGGGTTTTTGCACATTTTCGTCAAAAAGTCGCGAGCTGGAGCTCGCTCCTACAGCAAGAGGGCATTCAAGAATAACCGAAAATATGGAGAACTAAATAACCCTGCCTACAGAATAAACAGGTTGTCTTGTGTGTTTAAATATGCTATACTTCTTTCACATTTCATTCCCAAAATATGAAGCGATGCGGCAAAACCGAAACCTCCAACCTAATTCAGAAATTAAGGAACAAACCACATCTGCCTTAGCACGTGCTATTGATTTTTTCCTGACACAACAGCAGGCAGGCGGAAACTTTGAAGGACAACTCTCCTCAAGTACGTTTCCGTCCTGTGCTTACGCTTGGATTCAACTCACACAAGGACAAACACCAGAAAAAGCATTAATTGATTGGTTTATCAAAAACCAGAATGAAGATGGCGCGTGGGGATTGGATACTGCAAATCAATCAAATCCGGATGCAACGTTGTTTACGCAATTAATTTTGGAACAGGTATCCGAAAATGTGTCAACGCCACGGCTTCAGGAAACATTGTCGTGCATTCCGCATTATCCGCTTGACCTCGCTTTAGTTAAACTTTCCTACGCATCTTTCAATCGGTTTGACTGGTATAAATTAACCGTTTCTAAAAGGGCTTTGCCGCTGATGAGGTTCGTCAAACTTTTAACGCGTATTCCAGTGCTGCGTGCATTATTAAAACCTCCGAGAAACAAACTCCCGCCCGTTGACCTTTTCAACACACCTCTTTTTGAAGAATTGTTTATCGCTGAACAGCATACTTTAGTTCCCGTCTTCATTTTAATAGAGCTGAACACAACAAAACGCCCTGAAATCATTAATTCATTGGTAGCGTGGTTGAAAGCGCGTGTTTTGAGTGATGGCAGTTGGTTTCGTGTAAACTATATCACTGCACTATCGGTATTGGCACTGATTGAAATCCACAAAAATGGGAGTGCTGATTCTGAAATTCAACTGTTAATAGAAAAAGGGATTGAATGGCTACGTGCTACGCAGAACCCAGATGGTGGGTGCAGAGAGGCACTAAACCTCAATGTTTGGGATACTGCTTTAAGCATCATCGCCTTAACAGAAGTCAGTGCAAGTTATTCCAACAGTTCAGATATAATCAGCGAAGCAGCACAATGGCTTGTTGATCACCAAAATGACAACGGTGGTTGGGCATTCTCTGGCATGTGCGATAGTTCTCTTCCAAGTGATGCAGATGACACCGCTTTAGGTACTCTTGCCATAATTCGCGCAAAACTTACATCTACAGACGCAAACAGCGCAATTCAACGGGGAATTGAGTGGTTGAAACAGAATCAAGGCAGTGATGGGAGTTGGAGCACATACCAACCCGGTCAAGGTGATGTCGGTTGTGTTAGTATCACGGCGCACGCAATTGAGGCGTTGCTTGCGTTCGGTGAGAATGAAATATCTGTAAACCGTGGTATCCAATGGCTTCGCTCTACTATTCATCGTGATGGCTTCTGGGATGACCTTTGGTTAGCAAAACGCACTTATGGAACAGCATGTGCGATTGCTGCACTTGTTAAAGCAGAATTCGGAGAAGCTTCTGAGATTGCACGGGGTATTCGTTGGTTGGAACAGACACAGAACACGGATGGCGGTTGGGGAGAAGATATGTTCGGCAATCCTACTGATAGCACAGTAGAACAGACAGCATGGTGCACCTACGCTCTCGGACTTGTTGATCGTGAAAACCGATCTGCTCAAAAAGGAATTGCGTTTCTCCTAAAGAATCAAAAAGAAAACGGTTCATGGGAAGAAAGTTGTGTCGGTATTTATTGGGAGGTAATAGGTGGGTATAGCGATCCGATTTACGCTTCCGTTTTTCCGATCTTGGCACTGAATCAGTATGTCAATAAAACTTCGTAGAGTATCTCATAAATCCAATTTTGTTAGGTTTTATTCCGTTTTCCAACATCATCCAATAGTAGGGGCGGGTCTCCGGGGAATGCCAAAGGGCATTCGGACCCGGTGATTTGGTGCCCGCCCGTTGTTCCCTTAACCAAGACAGGGCGGGCACAGAGACCCTACCCTACAAGTGATCTATGAGATGTTGTCTTGTTGTAGCATAAAATAATATGATATCAGTCATTATTCCGATTCTGAACGAAGCAAAGATATTGGAAAAAACACTCTCTCAACTTCAGCCTGAATTGAAAAACCATGAACTTATTATTGTAGATGGTGGCAGTACAGATGCTTCCATCAGCATCGCAGAGAAGTATGGGAAGGTTGTAAAATCCGAACGAGGACGCGCAAAACAGTTGAACGCTGGTGCAGCGGCAGCAACAGGTGACATTCTAATTTTTTTACACGCAGATGTGTGGCTTGAACCGGGTGCGTTTACTGCAGTCGAGACAGCGCTATCATCGGGATATGTCGGTGGCGGGTTTCTTCAAAAGATTGATGATAGGAACATTCTGTATCGCATGATTGAAATTGCCGCGGATATACGCGGTAAATATCTAAAAGTTTTTTATGGGGATAGCGGGATTTTTGTGTCAAGAAACGACTTTCAGAGTATCGGTGGATTTCCTGACGTTCCGATTATGGAAGAGGTGGGATTTTCTAAAGAATTACGCACGTTAGGGAAAACGAAAATGGTTAAGCCTCGCATTCATATATCAGCACGGCGGTGGGAGGCAAACGGTATTGTCCGAACAACAACTAAAAATTGGCTTATCACTTTTCTCTATTTTTTGGGTTTCTCATTGGAACGACTTGCTAAACTTTATCGGAATACCCGATAAAAAAAACGTGGGAACAACGTCATAGGTACCCACTACCTAAAGGTAGGGGCTTGTGCTTCCTCGCGACTGCGGTTTTCGCTTAGCGTCCACCGTCT
>JAGWBU010000170.1:0-4813 GCA_021295735.1 Candidatus Poribacteria bacterium
CTGGACAATAGTTTAACAGAAATGATCCATAATTAAAAGACAATCTAATGTTTTTTGCTATTTATGAGATACGCTGTAGTAAAAGGCACCTGACCGTTTGGAGTCCGGTAGAACTGTAGTTCTCTCGGTTGTGTGTTATGCATCAGTTTTTCGTCGTAATCAACCCCAAGCGCTTCCTAATTTTCATCTACAATTTTTTATGAAGGATGTTCGTTTTCTAACGGCACAACAGACAATCGACATCCGAGTGCATTCAGAATGGTTCCGAACGTGTCAACATGCGGTGCCTTATCACTTGAGAGTATCTTTTGCAAGGCATCTGGAGACATCTTCGTCTTCTTGGCAAGCTCGGAAACACCACCCTGCGCTTCTACTACATTTCTAACACCTTTTAGAAAGAAGGATGTATCACCATCTTCTTGATATTCTTCCAACGCTACATCAAGATAACCAATTGCCTCTTCTTTGTTTGCGGCAAGACGTTCAATTAGATAATCGTGCCATTTTCGAAATTTTCTCATCGTTGTGTTCCCTTATATTCTAACCAGTAAGTTTTTGCGCGTTCAATGTCACGCTGCTGTGACGATTTATCACCACCACAAAGTAGGACAATTACCGTGTTTGCAACTTCTCCAAAATAGATGCGATAACCGGGACCGAAGTGGAGTCGTAGTTCAAAAACGCCTTCGCCAACAGGACTACAGTCACCCAAATTACCACTTTCAAGTCGGTTAATTCTTCGTTCAATTCTGTTAAGTACATTTTTATCTCGGATTGATTCAAACCATTCAGTGAAAGGTTCTCTGCCATTTTGAGTTCTGTAGAATTCTAATTCTCTCAGTTGTGTGTTACGCATTGATAGGTTATAAGAAAGAAATATATGGCAAAACTGCCTTTTACTTGTTACAATCGGAATAAATTTAATATAACAGATTTCACACAGTGTGTCAATTGAAATAGACTGCAAACATTTGTTGAGGATGTTTCAGAAGAAAAGAACGGTCTATAAATTTCACTTGTCTATTTGCGTTTTACATGATACGATAATTACATAATGACGTATTGAAATCGGGTTCAAAATTGCAAAGATTATTACCCGAACTTATGGAAGGAGAACGTGGAGATGCGGCACGAACTCACCACGGAACAAATTGATTTTTATCAGGAAAACGGATACCTTGTCATCAAAAATTTTTTGGATGCTGATGAATTAGCAGAATGGCGTAGATGCACAGATGAATCCGTAACTGAACGTCTTGGAAATTCCGTTGAATTTTTCACAAACCAATTGGACCCATCTAATTTTTATGCACGGGTCTTTACCCAATGTTTACGCCTCTCAGATACACACCCCGGCATGCGAAAGTTAGTGCATGACCCCAAAATAGGAAAAATGGCAACACAATTGGCTGGGACGGATGGTATGCGAATTTGGCACGACCAAGCGTTGATTAAACCCCCTAATGGCAACCCCACCGCTTGGCACCTTGATGTCCCGTACTGGTCATTTGACTCGCGTGACGCCGTCTCGTTTTGGGTTGCATTAGATGACGCGACACTTGGAAACGGTTGTATGTGGTATCTCCCCAGAACCCACAAAACAGCGCGTTTTGATAACGTCGGCATCGGAGAAAACATCGGTGCGCTGTTCAATGTTTACCCAGAATGGAAAAAACTTGAACCGCAATCAGCACCGTGTCCTGCGGGTTCTATGGTATGGCATAACGGATTGACTGCACATGGTGCAGGTGCAAACATGACGTTTTCGCATCGCCGAGCAATGACATGTGGTTTCATGCCTGATGGGTGCACTTTTAACGGAAAAAGAAACATCCTGCCCGAAGATTATTTTAACTCACTAACAGTTGGTGATGTGCTTGACGACGATGTGCAGAATACGCTTGTTTGGCACAATGATTGGAAAAATAACAAATAGATGCACTAACTTGCCTTACTGAAATCAGAATTGGTACTTACACATTTCTGTAGGCGCGTTTTGTAAACGCGCTATCAAAGGTCTTCCGAAAATTACAAGTTTTATCATAAATCAGAATGGATATGTAAGGAGAAAAAACATGGCAAAACAGCCAAATATTGTACTGATGGGTGTCGATTCGCTTCTCGCCACACACATGAGTTGTTACGGGTATCACCGACAGACAACACCACACATTGACAAGTTTGCGGAGAGTGGCACGCTTTTTGAGAAAACCTATAGTCCCCACATCCCCACAACAAGTGCTTATGCATCTATGCTCACAGGTATGGATACCTTTAGTACACAAGTTGTAGCACTCCGACACCAGGGACCGCTACGCGAAGAAGTGAAAACGTTGGCGGAGATACTGAAGGACGTTGGCTATGATACTACTTGCGTTGGATTCGGTGGTCCGAGCGGGCGCGGCTTTGATACCTATCTCGAATTCTCTGGATGGGGACCTGATGATACGGGACGTAGCCCCAAAGCTGAAAACCTAAACAAAACAACCCTTCCTGAGTTGAATCGGTTAATTGACCAAAGCGATGAAAAGCCGTTTTTCTTGTTCTTACGACACATGGACCCGCATTCCCCCTATCTGCCTCCTGCACCTTATGAACGGATGTTCTACCATGGCGATGAATGTGATCCGAGCAATAAATCTATGGAACCTGTGATGTCGTTCAAACCGTTCTGTGATTACTTTGCTTCATGGATGCCTGTTGGAATTACAGACAAGGATTACGTCATTGCCCAATATGATGGTGCAATTGCTTATATGGATGCCTGTATTCAGACGCTCTTTAATGCACTTGAAACGCGTGGCGTACTGGACGAAACAATCGTTGTCATTAACGGTGACCATGGCGAAACCCTCTATGACCACGAATGCTGGTTTGACCATCACGGACTCTACGATGTTACCTTGCATGTACCTCTTATTATCCGATATCCCGGTCATGTACCTGCTGGCAGACGAGTCTCTGGATATAACCAACATAAAGACCTTGTCCCGACACTCCTTGAATTAGCAGATATTGAAACAGACATCGCATTTGATGGTGATAGTCTCACGCCTTTAATAAGTGGTGAAATTGCTTCCTATGAAAGTGAGTTTTATATTACAGAATGTACCTGGATGCGCAAGCACGGATGGCGTACTCCTGAATGGAAACTCATCGTTGCACTTGAACCTGATTTCCATTACAAGCCGCCTGTTGAACTCTATAATCTCATCCAAGACCCTGATGAGAACGATAACCTTGTAGAAAAACATCCGGATATAGTCAACGTTTTGGAAACTCGGATGAAGAACTGGATTCTGCAGCGTGAGAAAGAAACAGGATTGCCCAACCCGATTATGAATCAAGGCGATTGGCACGGTCACAAAGGTGTGGGTCCCTTTAAGTCATCGGATCAGGCGTATAACACAATGCACATCGGAAATCCGGGCGAGGCAGCGCGTTTACAGGCAAAATCACGGAATGAGTAGAAATTAGTTATCAGTTGTCAGTTTTCAGTAAAGAGATTTCTGATTTAACCACATGCCTCTTACTGACCACTGAAGGCTGATGACCGATAGCCGAAACTATTAAGAGAAGGAAAACTAAATGCCAGATTATACACGAAATGAAGTGTTAGGACGACTTAGATCGGAGTTAGATAAGGGAAAATCTTTGCTCGCTGTCGGGGCAGGAACAGGTATCACCGCAAAATTCGCGGAAAAAGGTGGCGCAGATCTGATTGTTATTTACAACTCTGGTCGCTATCGGATGTCAGGCTTCGGTTCTTGCGCGGGTCTTTTAGCCTACGGTGATGCAAATGCTATCGTGATGGAGATGGGTGAACGAGAAGTCTTACCAGTTGTCAAGGAAACCCCCGTTATCGCTGGTGTAAACGGTACAGACCCTACGCGGCGGATGAGCAATTTTCTAAAGCAGGTTCGCGATGTAGGTTTTGACGGCGTAAATAACTTTCCCACCGTTGGCGTGATTGACGGCACTTTTCGAGTGACCCTTGAAGAGACAGGAATGGGTTTCTATAAAGAGGTAGAGACAATCGGCATTGCACATGAGATGGATCTGTTCACCATCGTCTATGTCTTTAACCCTGAAGAGTCCGAGAATATGGCAAAGGTCGGTGCGGATGTTATTATAGCACACATGAACACGACGGTCGGTGGTACAATTGGAGCTGAATCCGCTTTCACACTTGAAGATGCAGCTGTACGTGTACAAGAAATATGTGATGCAGCAAAGTCACAGAATCCTGATGTGATCTGCTTGTCACACGGTGGTCCTATCGCAAAGGCACCAGATGCTGCTTATATCAATGAGAATACTGACACAGTCGGTTTTGTCGGCGCATCCAGCATTGAACGGTTTGCTTGTGAGGAGAGTATTCCGCGGGTTACTGCTTCGTTTAAGGAATGAAAATCAGATGCAGACTGAAAAGTTGTGCGTTCTGGAGACATTAAAAGAAGAACGCTCATCGATAGGGATAGCGGCACCGTCAATGACCCCAACGGTTGGTTTGCTGATCCGCGTGATTTGGTTACGGCAATTAAGCGTATCGTTTATGTGAGTGTGGAATCTGCGCGGATTATTGATAACCTTCCCTTACAGATAAACCATGATTAAACAGTTCATCTATCGGAATTACAAAATTAAAATAAACAGGAGACGCCAATGACAAATACGAACATGCCTAAGTTTAGTGGTTGACTCGCCAAGATTTTATGTCATTATTTTTCTATTTAACGTGAGTTTGATAATTAGATTGAATATAGTCCGTTGGGTAGAGCGGACGTGAAACCCAACAATTCAACCGCCTTGA
>JAGWBU010000170.1:4866-6210 GCA_021295735.1 Candidatus Poribacteria bacterium
CATTTTCGTTCTACCCCACCGAATGCCATAGGCGCATTCGGTGTTGATTCCCTACGGGATTTATCAAACTCACGTTATTTATGGTATACTTCTTCTATCTATTGAATTAAATGGACAGGAGCATTTAGATGGGAAAGCGAGTGCATCATTTACGCGAAGTCAGTGAAGAAGAAGAATCAGAACTCAGAACAGTTGCGAGTTCACGCACACACGCCTATCGGATGGTGCAGCGTGCGAAGTTGGTTGTGAGTATGCTTGATGATAAGACGCTCACAGCCACCCAAGCAGCACAACAGGCAGGTTTCAAATCAAGCAACTCTGGTGCGTGTTGGGTCAAACGCTTCAATGAAGCGGGTATCTCAGGGCTCACCGATAAACCGAAAAGTGGTAAACCGCGCATCCATTCAGATGAGGTGCGGGGTCAACTGATAGATTTAGCGTTGCGAAAACCGCGCAGTCTCGGTTATCCGTTTGAGTTGTGGACACTCGTCCGGTTGCAAACTGCGTTTAAAGAGAGGCAAGGTATTCATCTTTCTGATTCAACGATCTGGGAGTGGCTGAAAGAAGAGGGATTGCATTGGAAGCGTCAACAAAGTTGGTTTCGTGAAGCGAAGAAACAAGACGCGGCGTTTGTCCAAAAAAGGGTCCATCATAGCGGCGTATGTCAATCGTCCACCTCAAACGCGTGTAATTTGTATTGACGAAATGGGGCCGGTAGCGGCTAAGACGTATCCGGGTGAAGTTTGGCAACAAGGTTCGGATCGTGCGACTTATGACCCGGACTATGGTCGCCGTGGAAAAGTGTGGGTTCATGGTGCGTTTGAACCGGCAACGGGTCAAGCGGAGATAGTAATTTCGGAGCGGAGGGATAGTGTGAGCCATATTGCGTTAATAGAGAAAGTCATAGAGAAGTTTCCATCAGACAAGTGGCTTCTGATTGAAGATAATCTTTCTACTCACCACAGTCACAATGTGAAGACTGCTTTGTTGGCGTGGCCGGAGATTGGGTGCAGTTTATTCCGAAATATGCGTATTGGTTGAACTTGATAGAACCGTGGTGGAGACAGTTGAAGTCTTTGGCACTGAAAGGGCGAAGGTTTGAGACGCAAGAGGAACTGACAGATGCGCTGAATAGTGCGGTGTGTTGGTGGAACGCACATAAACGCCCTTACCACTGGAAGAGACACCGCAAAAGCAACCTTTATACCAGTTAGGACCCTACGGTTCTGTGATTGAAAATATGCCTAAAACTTAGCGAGTAAACCACTTAGTCATGGAAACTTGTTGTGGTTTACACAACTTTCGACTAAACTTTAGACCCTGGCATTATGAAACCCCTGTTAT
>JAGWBU010000170.1:6311-8375 GCA_021295735.1 Candidatus Poribacteria bacterium
AAAGGTGGAAACGGACGCCAGATTTCGCAGCGGTAAAGGTTTATGCGCCCCCGTGATTGACAAGAGTTTGCTCAACAAATCAAAGACAGGTTCAATCGCAGTTTTTCGTGCGACCTGCCATGTGGCAACTTGTGTTGCGGTATAGAGTGGGTCTGCGCCTAAGAGTTCGTTAGCTTCTGCTAAAGCCGTCTTCGGGGTTAGCAAAAGCACTTGGGCTTCGGCAAAAGCTGCGGTGCGTTTTTTATCAATATATCCGTTATCAGCAACGATACATCGCACGCCTTTTTCAATAAGTCGGTCTTTTTTAGTATCCAACACTTTCCGCTCGTTAACGTTGGCAGGTAGCACCTGAAACATCACTGGAAAGCCGTTACGGATGCTGGTGAGATGGCGTCCATATCCATAAACCCATCCGTGATATCCGCTTTTAGACCACGTGGCAGTTTTATCAACACCTCGCAAGCCTTTAGGGAGATAGCCGTTGAGACGATCCTTCTGATGCCAGACGGGCCCCGCAGCTTTGAACAGGCTTTTATCTTCGTAAACGACTTCTTGAAGAAACCCGGCTTCCCGAGCGAACTGAGAGGCTGCGATGTATTCAGTGAACGCTTTGAGTTTAGGCATCAACGCCTTATATCTGCGACCAAGCGCCACGTGAGACGGACAGGCTGGCAGTCGGCATCTTTCAAGCCAGAGTGGATGATGAAACAAATAAATCTGCTGGGCACGCATAGCCGTGATCCCCTTGAGCGTCATAACGGCGTAAAAGACGATGAGCGAAGCATCCGGATAAGTCTGAGGTCTACCTCTTTTTGAGACATCTTCTTGAGATATCAAGAACTCGTCTAACATTGAAAACAGAAATGTGATATACTCTCTCATGTCAGGATACTGCATGGGTATCTCCTTCAAGTTATGTGATATAAAATGAAAGAATACCCAGTATCCTGACTTTTGACAACTATTATTTATGAAACACCCTCAATTTAATAATATTGTCCAAACTTTAGTGATTGTATGGAAAGATATGGAATACCTGAACTCAGAGTCATTCAATTTTCCAACAGTTTCTAACTTCTTTCAAAAGTTTCTTCCTGTCCAAGCGAGCTCCAACTCGCGACATTTCGACTAAAATAGGTAATAAGCCGATAATTGACCCCTCTGTCATAGGAATCAGGGTTATTTATACAGCGTATCTCATAAATACCTCATTAACATCCGTAGACATGCCAGAAGCACAAACCCTAAATAGTTTTCAGCATGATATTCCCAACGCACTACCAAACGCCGAAAGTCTTCACACCAACTGAAAAAACGCTCCACTTTGAAACGGCGTTTATACCGGCGTAGACGACCATCCTGTGTAGCAGGACGCTTCCGATTCTTTTTATGGGGCGCTATCATTTCAGTGCCACGACACCGCAAAGACGCATCTAAAGGATCCGAGTCATAGGCTTTGTCTCCTATCAACACTCCTGGTGGTTCTGAAGTCCAACACGCATCCAATGCCGGTTCAACCAAACGGACTTCATGGCAGGAGGCACTCGCAATCAAAACACTCACAGGTCTGCCACGCTTATCTGTAATCGCTACCAGTTTTGTCCCTTTGCCACACTTCGTCTTTCCTACACACAAACCCCTTTTTTTGCTGCAACGAACTTCGCATTAATGCTGCATTCACTCATATTCAGGTGACGGCGTTTCTCAAGTTTTTCTGTGATCGTTGTGACCACCTTTTCAAGTGTGCCATCCGAAGACCATTGTTGAAAACGACGATGACACGTTTGATACGGCGGATACTTCTTCGGTAAATCCCGCCAAGGTGCCCCTGTCCGCAACACCCAGAGTATGCCATCTAACACTTCTCGGTTCTCACGCCAGGGCCTCCCCTTTTGTCCAGTTGAAAGTGCTGGCATCAGCGGTTCCAAGATTTGCCACGCTTTATCACTCAGTTCCATTCAAATCATCTCCTAACTATTATATATACTGGACAATAGTTTAACAGAAATGATCCATAATTAAAAGACAATCTAATGTTTTTTGCTATTTATGAGATACGCTGTA
>JAGWBU010000171.1 GCA_021295735.1 Candidatus Poribacteria bacterium
AAAAGTATATTTTAAATCAAAACTTTCGCCGTCTACATCCCCTACCTAAAGGCAGGGGGTTTGACGGGGAGTGCTAATTCTAATTGCTGTTCCTTGCTTTCCGTTGTGGGCGTTCAGATCGCGGGTTAGACGAAGTTACACTACGCGAAGTTCGTGCCCGACGGTTCCCAGATCGGTATTCCCTCAATACTGCACCTCTCTTATAGGTGCTACGGGAAGCAGGACGAGTACTACCGTAATATCCCCCATGATAACCTGTGTACGGATAATAACCTCTGTAATACCGGTAATAAGGTCTATGATACCCATATCCGTAATACCAAGGATGTGAATAATATGCTGGTGGATAATACGCATACGATGGATACGGTGTATAAGGCACCCAATAAGTTTCACCCGCGTAAGGATAAGAAGTGCTGTAGGTAGACTTACGACGTCCATAATAACCTTCAGTTTCTACATCAGAATCGGATACATCTTCTATCTCTTCTTTCTCGGTTTTTTCCATCTGCTTGTGTTGTTTCTCTTTGAGATTTGCTGGTTCGTAATAACCGAGTTTTGTGTAACATCCAGCAAGCGTCACGGTTGTAAAAAGAAACAGCAGTATAAAAATGGCTTTCAGGTTCATCTCTCCATCTCCTTTAGGTATAACCTTAACTGTTGATTATTATAACATACCCTTTCTACCTTGTCCATAAAATTTCCCTTTATGTCAGAGGCATTCAATTCTCCAATGATTTCTTTACCAAGACTCCAAAAAATCGCGTCAACCATTATGCTGACAACAAAATGCACACTCATCCAAGATGCAAAAAACGTATCAACCCCAACTTTTCCTGCAAACTTATTGTCAATATATTGGATATCTATTGTTCCTAATACCACAAAAACCTCTGATTACTACACAGAAACAGGTATAATATCAGTATGAAAAGAGAAAGTCGATCCCCAAACACATCGAAAGTAACTCTCTAATGCAAAGACGACAACGCAAACTTACTAAAATAAAATATCTTCAGCAAAAGGAAACCCGTGTTCCTCAACCCAGATGAAAAATATAAAACTTAAATAAAATGTCTATAAACCCCTACAGATACTGAGTTTATAGTGAATTTCAAAAAGTTACCACGGTATGAAAAAAGTTACCGTATGGTAACTTTTTAAGGAGATATTCGTGCATCTGGGAAACGATTTTTAGGTCCCAACTTTTCGACTAAAACCGATAATTAGACGAAAATTGAATGCTTCTGCCCTTTGTCTTTATGTAAAAACTTTTCACTTGCCCAAACCTTATGCGAATGCTAAACTAACTTCATGAAAGTCTTTATCCAAATCGGGCACGGGATTATCGGTGCTGCTGTAATAGCCTCTCTTTGCATCTGGCAAGCAGGTAGTTTTGGTGAAGCAAGACACACAATTAGCATCATCGGTGCCATTGCAATCCTTATTGCGAGTCTCTATCTCCTTCGCAGCCGTTGGATCCGCTGGGGTAGTCGTCAAGTATGGTTAAAATACCATCAACGGTTGGCATCTTTAGGGTTGTGTTTAGTATTGTTCCACTCTGCATTCCAACCGCTTGCTTGGCATTCATGGTTGACCTTTTTACTCGCCTTGTCAAATTTAGGGACAGGAATTGCTGTTAGCCTTACTGCTCGGAAGGCGCGTCAGGTGCTGCTTAGGTGTCATCTCATCCTCGCCCCGATCCTGTTAATTAGCATTGTGTTTCATGGACAAGCCAAACTTGACCACGATGATTTCTTTCCGCTTACCGATGTCCACGATGTACCTTGTGCAAAGTGCCACACATCTGAACCTCTCCTTTTCCATGTCGATGCAACAACACTACAACAAGAACTTGATGCGTCCGAAACTATTCCAGATGATATACATTGGTGGTTCTCGCAGCACGATATAAAAGTAACACAAACCGCAGAAGTTTCTATCAAGAAAGTGGGTAATGTTTGGACAATTGATGACAATGAAAACCGCCGCAGCTACCATATTCAAAAAAAGACAGACCAACTCGCGCTCTACGCCGATTCTCCATACCGCAGCTACACGTGCATCACTTGCCACGAACATAACACAGCGGAAATTATATCCGCACATGAACTGCACGGTGTTGCCGATTTTCACAGATGTCTCGTCTGCCACCAAACTGAGATTGACGGCAGACGTTTTGGTATACAGCGTGTGAATTGGGACTACGACCCTAATTGGTAAAGCCCTACTAATGTTCTATTGTAGGAAGGCTTTGTAAGTTTGATTACCGACAACCAAAAAAAGGCTTGAGTCCAGTGAGAAACTGAACTCAAGCCAACAAAAAACCGCTACTTTTACCTATCAACGTGATTTAATACTTCCCCAAGTCGTAGTAAGTTTGTCTTCAGGTTCAACAGCCAGAAATTCGCCATCCATAACCTGCTTAATTTCATCTGCCGACAAGGCACGAGCAAAGATATAAAACTCATCCAGAAGTCCCGTGAACCAACGTCCATTGTTATGTTGACCGATTCCAGCCTTAGCACCCCAGTTGTCTGAGAGTTTTCCGGCACCCTTGACTGAGTGAGTTTCTTCACCATTCAGATAAGTTTTCGCATCACCGCTATTGCTGTCATAAGTTCCCGCAAAATGAACCCATTCATTTGCTTCAAGAACAGGTCCCGGCCTGATATTGAAGACAGTTGTATTTGTTCCATCTCGATGAAACCATCTAACACCTTCAGTTTCAATTTCGACGTGGTAAAGTCCGCTCCCATGATCAGTACCGACTGTGTCGAACACCGACTGATCATTAGCTGAACCGGTGTGGTTAACCCAAAACGCAAGTGTGATACCATCAACCGGGGCGTTCTTAAATTCCGGTCCATTCATATCTATCCACACGTTGGCTTCCAACGCAATGGCATTGCCTATAACACCGTCATCCCATTTAGCATTACCCACAACCTTTCCATCGTTACCATTAATTGAACTATCTTCAACGGTATCACCCTTTTTGTCAAAATTATAGTAAACAGACAACGTTGGGTCATTAATTGCTTGGGAAGGGATTACACAAGTTCCCATTATTACCAAAACAGCAAAATAGATAGAAACCGATTTTATCATATCAAAACGCATTTTTAACCTCCTATATAAAATTACATAATAAAAAATAGAAAAGGCTTGAATCCAATAAACGCGGAATTCAAGCCATAAAAAAGATGTCGTTATACCTAACGATTCGATTTAATGCTGCCCCAAGTCGTGGCGAGTTTACCTTCCGGTTCCACAGCCAACAGTGCACCATTCATCACATCCATAATTTCATCTACTGGCAAAGCACGGTTAAATATATAATATTCATCAAGAAGACCATTATACCAGCGTTCATTCTTATGGTGACCGATTCCCGCTGTAACACCCCAATTGTTTGAACATTTACCGGAACCAGTAGCTGAGTGGGTTTCCTCACCATTAATATAAGTTTTCACGTCACCGCTTTCACTGTCATAAGTTCCCGCGAAATGAACCCATTTATTCGCTTCAATAACGGGGCCAGGATTGATATTGAAAACTTGTGTATTTGTCCCATCGCGATGGAAAAATCTAAAACCACCGGTACGAATTTCCATGTGGAAAAGTCCGCTTTCGTGGTCTGTACCAATCGCATCAAGCAGTGTTTGCGGATCATTAGAACCGGTATGATTGATCCAGGCCGCAATTGTAAAACCATCAACCGGCCCGTTCTTAAATTCTGGACCATTCATATCTATCCACGTGTTGGTTTCCAAAACCACAGCATCATCAAAAACGCCTTCTTCTCGACTGATATTCCCTACAATTTTACCGTGATTGCCATTTATTGAACCGTCCTTTACAGTCTCACCCTCTCCGTCAAAACTATAGTAGACAGAGAGCGTTGGATCGCTTAGATCGGCTTGGGCAAACATCGCGCTTGCTCCGATCATTGTTAAAATAGCAATGCCGACGTGAAACATCTTTGTTAAATCTAAACGCATTTTTTTCTCCTATCCTATGTTGTAAAATAATGATCATAGAAATCCTTGGTTATCAACACACATGCGAGTGAGTTGGGTCATAAATCTCTACACCTTTTAATTTCTCATAATTGATGTGTGCATGTTTTTATTATGAGATAGATTTCAATAAAATACCACATATCCCTTTTTTTGTCAAAAAAAAATGTTAAATTGCATATTTAATATTCACATAGACAAACACCAGCTATTCATGTTATCATTGGAGAAAACAGATGAAGGAGATGGACATAATGGCACATTCAATAACATTTCGTTGCTTGTTCATAGTCCTGCTCTTTTCGGTAGTCGTGATTTTGCCGACACACTCGGTGGATGTAACTGTCGGATTGTTGGCAGGAAGTAACGAACTCGGAGAAGTTGAGGAAGCTGCTTACCAATGGGCAGACGAAAATTATCAAGCGACAATACTTACGACAGGCAATAATGGCACTTTTAAGAACAGTAGCGGCACGGCAATAAAATTAGACCAATTCGCTGTGCTTTGGCTCTTCTATACAGAAACAAACAAGTTGCCTGAACCGTTTCTTGCAGACGCAACCAAAAAGGCTATTCTTGACTATATAGAAGCAGGTGGCGGAATATTTCTCTCCGCACTCGGTCTTCGGTATGTAGCAGACCTTGGCGTTGAAAAAGGTGGTATTCCCCGCAACCTTTCCCCTCTCGGCAAAAGCCCACCTGAAATCGGCATTAAGCCAACAGATGATGCCAAAAATCATCCAGTTTTCAAGGGGTTTGATACCAACGAACCTATTTTTCTCACAAGCATGGCGCAGGCAGGATTCAGTTCAGACTTTCACAACTTCGGAGCTACACCACCCGCGGGTAAGATTCTTGGGACGAAAACACGCGGTGGTGGCGCTGGAGGCGGAGAACGCCCTTTTGTTGAATACGATGTGAAAGATGGAAAGATCATTACACTTGGACATCACAACGGGGTTTACACTGATAACAAGTCTAAAGAAGGAGACAACCTCAGAAATCTCACGGAGAACGTGCTTAATTACCTCGCTGAGAATTCAGCATTCCTCGCTGTTGAACCCAGTCGGAAATTGACCACAACCTGGGGAAATTTAAAGTCGGTATTGAAGTAGATTATTCAACAATCATTACAACGTAACAAAGAACCCGTGACAGACTACTGTTACGGGTTTCTTTTATATATCTTGTAATCATTCTAAGAATATAGGTAATTTTACAAAATTGACTCTTTGTCTGTTTCTGCAGACGTGACAGAAATAGATGGATTTAGACGGGTGTGGTGTAGTGACCAATAGATTGCTGCAACAAACACACCGCCAATAAGTGTGGCTATCAACCATATTCCAGGTCCCACAAGAATTGGAGTCCCTAAACGATCCGCATCTCGGTATACGGCAACCGCAAAGGTAATGTGCACTATAGCTGTCAAAATCCAAAACGCCATTACACCAAAAAAACTGAGTCCGAAGATGCCAGCAGGAAACCCCATACTATCAAAGTCAAAATTCATTTTCAATTCCTCCATATTATTTAAAGTTTTAGTATACAACGGACTGACCTAAGTGTCAATGTTTTTGAATTCATATACAGGACTGTTTATCAATACCTTCGCCAAAAATTCATCCAGACTTTTCCCGACCCTAAATAGTCAATGAGGTTTTTTATGGGAATACGGACATTTTTAAAATACAGGCGTTCCACTCATAATCTCAGCATCACAAGTAGTGAGATCCTTTACTGCTTCAGTTGTGCGTTCATCAAATTTCATGTAGGACTTCCTTTTCATACATGCTCCTATATACACTCAAGTTGCTACTTGCAAAATTTTGAACAAAAGACGATGTTTTCCTAAAAAAACAAGGGTTTTTCGTTGATTCTGGACCAAATGCGCTTTTTGGCATTTGTCGGGGTTAGAAACCCCTCCTACAAGAGAATTTACGAAATAGGTAGCAACTTGGGTTATATACAGAAGAATACTTTAAAATGATGTAGATGGCAAGTTTTCTGACTCTGGTCTTCTCTCAATTTACTTGAATCAACGCTGCATATCTGCTAAAATCAACCGATACTTTACAGATGTGACAGAGGCGAGAATTGATGGCTCCCCCACAACAGCGCTTTCTAACTTGGCGCGTCTTCCTCATCTTCGTTATTACCACCCCGATTAACTGCTATTTTCTAATCCAGATGGAACTGGTGCGCTATACCTTTCCGACATGGGTGGTGCCGATCTCCAATGTGATTTTTATTCTCACAGCGATTCTACTGATTAACGGCTTCATCCGCTTACTGAAAGCCAATTTCGCGTTTGGGCAAGGGGAACTGTTATTTCTCTATGTGACGCTAAGTTTCGCCACAACGTTAGCAGGGTGCGATGTCTTGCAAGCTGTTCTATCTGTGCTTGGACACAGTTTCTGGTTTGCTACAGAGGAAAACGAGTGGCAAACACTTTTCTGGCACCATATCCCAAATTGGCTGACCGTCTCTGATAAAGACGCATTACGCGGTTACTATCTTGGTGATTCAAGCCTATATTTGCCGCATCATCTACGAGTTTGGGTGCCAGTGGTTGGCGCATGGTTGTTGCTGTTTTCGGTCATCGCGTTTATCTTTCTGTGTCTCAACACTATCTTGCGTCATCAATGGTCACAACGTGAACGATTGACGTTCCCAGTCATCCAACTACCGCTTTCCATGACCGATCCAACATTCGGTTTCTTTCGGAATAAGCGAATGTGGATAGGTTTCGCAATTGCCGCGGGTATCAGTCTATTTAACGGATTGAGTCATCTCTACCCTGTGATTCCACATATTCCTGTGACACGCCGTTTCTTCAGATTCCATGAGCCACCGTTAAGTCTCTATGGCACCATCATCACTGCCTTCTATCCATTTGCCATCGGAATCATGTTCCTGATGCCGTTGGACGTGTTGTTCTCCACCACCTTTTTCTATTTTCTCTATCGAAACGAAGTAGCTTTAGCAGACGCTGTCGGTTGGAAGAGTATCCCACGATTTCCGTATCTCAATGAACAAACCATCGGTGCTTTTATTGGGTTATGTTTTTTCTTTTGGTGGACAGGTAAACGGCATTTTAAAGCAGTTTTGCAAAGTGCCCTAAAACGTGGGCGAGAACCTCCTGAATTACCTTCTGACCAACCGATGCTGTATCGGGTGGCGGTGTGGGGATTGGTGATAGGCATTCTGCTATTCGCATTTTTGCTTCACAAAGCAGGCATGGCAGTGTGGCTCGCTTTGGCTTTCGCCGTGCTATTTCTTATCACGCCATTGGTAACAACACGCATCCGCGCAGAATCCGGCATCTTTGTTCACGCCTATCATTGGCAGGCTCCCCGATACATCTTGAATACTATCATCGGCACACACCGACTCGGCGCACAAAACTTGACTGCACTCTCAGTCTGCTTTTTCAATCGGGACTACCGCCCACAACAGATGCCACACCAACTGGAAGCGTTTAAAATTGCTGATGTCACACGTCTCAACCCACGCCGCATGCTTTACACGATTATCATCGCCACTATTCTTGGTGGACTTGTCGCCTTTTGGGTGCAGCTTCACCTCTATTACAAATTCGGTGCTGACACGGGTTATTACGGTCCGTGGGCACTCGGATACGGAAGGCAATACTTCAGTAGATTAACAAATTGGATAACCTATCCGCTTGACACGGACTGGATCGGTGTGATATTTATTGGGATTGGATTCTCTGTGATGATGGGGTTGACCTTTCTACGGGTCAAATTCTTTTGGCTACCATTACATCCACTCGGCTACGTTATGGCAAGCAACCAAGAGATGTCGGATCTATGGATTCCGCTGTTAATTGCATTGACGTTGAAGTGGCTTATCTTACGTCATGGCGGGATAAGGAGTTATCGGCGCGTCGTTCCGTTCTTTCTGGGGTTAGTACTTGGCGATTATCTGATGGGAAGCACATGGAGTCTGCTAAACGTGCTATTAAACACAACAATGTATCAGTTTTATCCATAAGCGGGGTATGACAAGTAGGGATAGGTATTTCAATAGAAGGGGCGGAGTTGTTCCGTCCAAGGCTCTTGTAAAGAATGAGTGCTTTTTTCTTTATTTGTGCTATAGTATAACCTAAGTTGCTACGGACAAGATTTCAAGCTTGTAGACATTGCTTTTTACTGAAAAACAAGGATTTCCAGCTAAT
>JAGWBU010000024.1:0-1296 GCA_021295735.1 Candidatus Poribacteria bacterium
ACAGAAACCCCAGAGGAAAAACCACTGGATCCTGCAAACGAAACTTCCGAAACACCACTTGAATCTTCTGAGAAAGGTGTACCCTTAGAACATATTGAGGACGTGGCAAAACTTGCAGCAGATCCCAATGATTGGCGAACTGGCGACTACGGTGAGTCGCTTTTTGGATATGGTCCTTACCCGAAAATTCCTTCGGATTTTCCTGAAAGGTATAGGCCTATTTGGACTCACGGTGTTATTAATCTTGCGGGGCTGCCAGAGGAAATTAAGGAACATAAACGCGTTGAGGAATTGATGTATCGAATTCGTATCAAGTTATGGAATGACGGGCGCACCGATATCACATCTATCAGTTTGGACCCTACCACAAATAAAGTATATCCATTTACGGCGAATACGGTAGTTGTTGGGTACGAAGGCACAGGAGCTGCAAAACGAGTCTTTTCTATCTCTGCAGACCCTAACTTTTCTCAAGATTTAATCATACGAATCCAGTCTGGTGAAAAACCGCCAGGTATTCAGATAATAGATAAAGATACTGGTGGATTTAATGTGTATGAATTTTTAGAATTATAATCCATTCGGAGGAATTAAGATGAAAATTAAAGGTTTTTCTTTACTCAGTTGTTTGTTAGTTTACATAGTTGTCGTGCTTTTTACACTTGGCGGCAGTCGGATTGGAGAAACACATAATTCGGAGGCACTTGATGGACTTTCAGTTAGTGGCAACACGTTTGCCCTAGGTTACCCACGGGGAAATGGAAATATAGACGTAGATGTAGGTGGTGCCGGAAGTGGACATGCACCAATAACGGTAAACAACAATTCTACAATTGCGTATTTTGACCTTGAGGTAACAGTAACCGGCAAAGAACCGAAAAGTGAGACACAATTCGTACACGATGGTAGGATGGTGTACGTAGTTGAAAGTAATGGCTTCGAAGCAGAAGCAGGCCAAGCTTCAGGCAAAGCGGGACTTTCCCTTTACGGATCCTTGTCTTATACGGATATTGATACGCTAAATACTATCTATTATGTACATCACCATGAGTTTGAAAGCAACTATCCACCAAATGACTACGACGAGGATAATGGTGCTAATTTAGGAATGCAAAGCGATATCCATTAAGAGTTATCAAATGCATGATTAGCAAACCACTTAATCTTAACCCTACTAAAAGAAGAATGCCTTTCACATACAGGCATCCTTCTTGAATTTACTATAGTTTGGACAATTTACATATTGTTCGAGGACTTGCTGAGAAACTGTTAGGTGTCCAAAGCAAAATATTGGAC
>JAGWBU010000024.1:1401-6602 GCA_021295735.1 Candidatus Poribacteria bacterium
ATACCTTTTGGGCAGCCCCAGCGGGGCGACAGGTGTATAGAAACGCGGTAAACAACCCGCTTCAGCCCCAGCGGGGCGATAGGTGTCCAATATGAAAACTATATGTTTTTCTCTAACCCAACCTCACGAAAACAGCTAAAATTGTCCAAAGTATAGTTGAATTTAAATGAAGTGCTTATTGAATAGATATTTCAAATATCTATGCGCAACGATATTATGCTTCGGTATTCTATTCATCGCGTACTGGATTCGTATTCAAAATGTTACGAATATACCTGATGGACAGTTTACCGAGAACGATGCATATCTCCACTATTGGCAAGCACAGCTTATCTCTGAAAATGGTAAGCTGCCTGCACGCGATTTTCATCGTTGGATGCCTGTGGGTAGAGATTTTGGGCAAAGCCTAAACCTCTATTCCTATGCTCTTGCCTACTCACACAAAGCGATTTCGTTGTTTTTTCCAAACATCTCGCTTTATCAAGTTACACTCTATGCCCCCGCTATTTGTTATACACTCGGACTCGGGGTACTTTGTTTATACCTCTATAGTACTTTTGGGTGCCTCTTATCCAGTATAGTAGGCATAATTTTGGCGACATTACCCGGAACAATAATTCGTAGTGCTGCTGGTTTTAGTGACCGTGACAGCTGGTGTCTTCTGCTCGGTATTCTTGCCATCACAACCTACCTTACCTCTCTACAGACACGATCCATTCGTAAATGTCTATTATGGACGCTCGTAAGCGGAATTAGTGTTTTATTTGGAGGACTCTCTTGGGAAGGGTTTGGTGTTTTTGTTAGCGTTATCCTGTTTGTAGAGCTCTGGCGATTTCTTACTTCGGAAGCAGAGGATGGATTAAATTTTTATTTGTTATGGGTATTAACCTTCGTGCCAACGCTTTACTTTGCATCCCCTGCGTATCGGAGTGGACAAGGTCATACAACGCACCTTGCTGCTGTTGTACTACTTCCACCGATGTTCCTTTTCATGCTTCGTATGTTACGATTTTTCCTCACCACAAAAACATCTTACGCAAAGAAGTTGTATCCCCATGCCCGACTACTCGCTCTTGTCTTAACATTAGTAAGTTTTATCGGCATACTTGGCTATGTTTTGGTACAACTCAAAACCTTCTCTAGTACACCTATCCCTTTAGGTCAAAATCGACTCATGCAAACCCTTAGTGAATTAAAGGCGCCTGATTATAGTTATTGGGTATATCTATATGGTAACATCTTTTCCTTAGGAAGTGTCGGTGTCATATTGATTGCTATTCACAATTGGAAAAAAATAGGCACTGCTTTTGCTGTTCCACTTGCTTTGTTCGTGATTGCCACTTTTGGTCGAGAACATCTTGATGTAGGAATAGGTACAAATTTCAGCAATATCTTCTATTTCACTGCAATTGCTTGTTGTGTTATTGGTTTTCTTCTTGTCGCATGGAAGCGAAATAAACAAACAGAAAACGAACTCATTTATGTAGCATTCACCGCATGGTTTCTTTTATGGGGCGCACTCTCCCGTGACACATTACGATTCGATTTCTATCTGGGACCCGCCCTCGCTTTCTTTACTGCTGCCTTCATACATTTTCTCTCAAACATTATCAGTGAGAAACTAAGTCATCCAGCACCGGAAAACAAGACATTGAATCAACACATCCCACATTCTGTCCTAAAAATTGGAATTTCAGTACTTTTACTTGTCCCTCTCCTATTCTGGACACCTGCAGCACACACCAAACGCACCTTGTATGTTGCAAAACAACTTCGTAAACCAACTCCTGGCGAAACACCTATTGCAAAGACATTCCACTGGATGAAATCAGAACTCCCTGATACCGCTGTTGTTGCTGCGAGTTGGATATACGGTAGCCAACTGAACGTTCTTGGCGGGGTCAAAACCATTATTGACCAAGACCACTATCTGCAACATTGGATTTATCTCTACAATCGGTATGTTTTCTGTAACCCCAATAACGATGAGGCATTAGAATTCTTAAAAACTCACAACGCTACACATATCATGTTAACCCAACACAATATCCTCAACAGTGATGTACATGCATTCGTTGGTAATCATAAAAATTCCGAGCAGTTTAAACCAATATCACTTCAAATTAGCACTAACAAAGCGAAGATACCACAACGCCTCTTAACATCACAACATACTCCATTTAGATATATAGACGTGATAGATTGGAATGCCACAACCCCTGATTTCTTAAATGCCCGCCTAAAAAACGGTCAAACTACAACGCTTCCTTATGTCGCCCTTTTTAGTAAGCAACGCAAAACATCGCCTACTCAAAAAGTTGGAAATCAACATGGCGGTGTCGTGTTCTATTTTGATGAACAGCAACACCTTGAAAAAGCTTACTATCTCCCAGCTGCAGGGTGGCATAGCCTTGCCATTCGCCTCTATTTTCTTGGAGACCTACCTAACATCTTTATTCCTGTTTACCCAACAGATAAAGAAACCACTGCAGATGTTAAGATTTGGAAAATCCGTTATCCATCAGGTATAAAAGAAAATCTGAAATATCTCGAAATAGAGTCTGCAGAGTAAATAGGTTCTATCTTTAAACGCCATAAACCTTCGCTACACATAAAATCTATTGACAGTGACCACCGTATCAGGATATAATTTGAGAGATTATATAGAGAAAGCATATACAAAATGCAGTTTACATACTTTTGGCCAGCATGGGCAGTTATACTCGGTGTTATCATTGCGGTTTGCATCACATTATACGGGTATCTCAGAGTAGGCCAACCTTTACATCGTTTACGCCGTTATTCACTCATTGCCTTACGATTTTTAGCCGTTACGATTTTACTGTGTTGTCTATTAGCACCAGTAATTATAGAAAAGAAAGACGTTACCCCTACGCCCCATCTTTCCATATTAGTTGATACTTCCCGAAGTATGCAATTAGAAGACAATTATCTTGGAAAAACCGATACCTCACGTATGAGTCAAGTGAAACAGCTACTGTCCAACGAATCAAGCCAATTTTTAGAAGCATTAAACAGTGAATACAAAGTACATCTCTACCGTTTCGATTCAGTTCTCTACCAAGATGCAACCACTGTCGAAAATATTGAACCGAAAGGCACACTTACGGATATCGCCTCAGCTATCCGTGAAACAGTGCAGGCGTGGAGAGGACAACCGAACGCAGGTATTGTGTTAATAACTGATGGAGCGCATAATACCTCAAGGTTTTCAGTAGAAGATATCGCCGCTTTGAATACACCTGTTTATGCTATAGGTGTCGGTTCACCACAACCACCAAAAGATGTCCAGATACAAAACGTTGATGTTTTGCCTATTGCCTACACGGGACATGAAACTGTCATTCGCGTAACTATAGCGCAGACAGGATATAAAACTGAATCAATTAGAGTGTCGCTCCGTGAATCCAATACCAATCGCCTCGTTGATGCTGCAATGCTTACTTTTCCTCAAGTGAGTGTAGAACAATCGGTTACTTTGAATGGACAACGTATCACGAAAGGCACACAACATATTGTTGAGCTAAAGCTGAAGCCTGAGACCGAAGGAAATTTTCAGTATAAGGTGGTCCTCCCTACGCTTGAAGGTGAACTGACGAATGCCAACAATGAAAAGACGTTTTCTATAAAAGTGGTAAAAGCAAAGCTCAATGTCTTTTATCTGGAAGGCAGACCCCGTTGGGAGTACGCCTTTCTCAAGCGCACCTTAGAACGCGACCCAAATATTGAAGCTACTTTTGCAGTTTTGACGAAAAAAGCACCTCCTGAATCAGTCCTCGCGCGTAACGATGGGTATTACCCACAGAACCTCAACACACAACTTTCGCGGTTTCCTGAAACACGCGAAGAACTCTTCAAATACGATGTGTTGATTTTAGGGGACTTATCTGCTGGGCACTTCACAACCGCGCAACAACAGGCGATTGTTGACTTTGTGGAACAACGGGGAAAAGCAGTTATCTTTCTTCCTTCACACAACGGATTAGGCGTAAATGGATTTAGAAATACCGGACTTGCGAGCATACTGCCTATTCTAATTCCAGCAAATGGATGTCAAGAACAAGAGAGAGAATTTTCACTTGACCTAACACAATCGGGCATGTTTCATCCAATGCTGCAACTTACTGACGATATAGAACGCAATGCTGAAATCTGGCAGAACCTCCCTGCACTTTCCCGCCTTTTTCGCGGTTTTCAACTGAGAGCAGGCGCGACTACACTCATCCAAAAACAAACTGGAGAGCCAATACTGATTTTTCAGCGGGTTGGACTCGGAAAAAGTCTTCTTTTCGTTACTGAAGGTGTATGGAATTGGGACTTTGGCGTAAACATTTTTAAAGACACAACTTATCAAACAGTATACCCCCGTTTTTGGGCACAAGTGCTGCGTTGGATGTCGCAGCAATCAGACGAAAATCGGATATATATTACAACCGCAGCACCGACTTATGCACAAGGCGAAACTGTTCAGATAAACGTTAGAGCATACGCTTATACCTTGCAGCCTCAAAATAATGCCGAAATTCAGTTGTTTGTAACATCGCCAAGCGGTTCAACATTTCCGCTGAGAACGCGCACTGAGGCTACAGAAAACCAAACTGCTAATTCAGGCAACTATACAGCGCAATTGAAGGCAGAAGAAAAAGGAACTTACAAGATTCGTGCTGTTGGTCAAACAGGGAATATGCCTTTGGGAGAAGATGAAATTGAAATTCACGTCCAGCCACAACTCATAGAATTGGAAGCACCGCAATTGAATGAAACGCTACTCAAGGAACTCACAGAGCAGACCGGAGGTGCATATCTCACTATGGAGGACGCTCACGCTCTTCCCGATAAGATTAACACTGTTCAAGATTCTGTCTTTGTTGATACTCAACGCGATTTATGGGCACATCCTCTCATTCTCATCGCTATTGTTGGATTGTTAGGGACTGAATGGTTTATACGAAAACGCATTGGACTTGTATAAATACTTTTTTAAATTTATTGGCGTTTGTAGTCGCGCAATTTATTGCGTCTCTTACACTGGTAGAAAGGGAAACTGTAGGTTAGGTAGAATATATGCGAAACCTATAGTATCAACTTAAAAAAAATGTTGACTTATACCAAATTACCCTAAATCGTAGGGGCGGGTCTCTGTGCCCGCCCTTACCATCGGCAATGAAAACAATGCAATT
>JAGWBU010000024.1:6670-47965 GCA_021295735.1 Candidatus Poribacteria bacterium
TTAGAGAAACTCCGATGCGGTTGGGAAACCGCACCTACCGGGTTTGGAAAAAATTAGAATTACCGAAATATTTTCTTAAGCTTCATTCAGTTTGCGTTCTATGGATGCACAAACTGCAAATTTGTGCTACAAGGTAGCACATTAGGTTATAACACTATTTTCAATGATTACTTCTCATTACAGAACCGTGTTTGTAGTCGCGCAATTCATTGCGCCTCTTACATAATAAAATTGAAAGAATTAGGTTATGTCTGTGTTTGGAAAAATTTGGAAACTATTGCAAATAGACTATTTAAAACTAACCCTTATTGTTTTTTGTTCTTTACTGTTTTGTGTTGTGGTTAGCACACAGGAAGCAGGTGAACTCTTTACGATTGCGCAAATCCAGTACGGCGGTGGTGGTGATTGGTACGGTGATCCCTCCACTATCGGAAATTGGCTGCGTCTACTCCGGGAAAGGACAGAGATTGAAACTGCAGATGATCGGGTTATCTTAAAGTTAACTGACCATACACTTTATCAATATCCGATGCTCTATCTCGTAGGACACGGAAATATTCGTCTTACAGAACAGGAGGTTTTAGCACTACGACAATATCTTACAAACGGAGGTTTTCTCTTTGTGAACGATGATTATGGATTAGACAAAAGTTTCCGCCGTGAAATAAGTCGGGTATTTCCGAAGCAGGATTTGCAGCCGATTCCTAATTCACATCCAATATACCACTGTTTTTACGATCTACCGGGGTTACCTAAAATCCATGAACACGATTCAGAACCAGCACAAGGTTTTGGTATTTTTCACGATGGTCGAATGGTACTTTTTTACGCTTATAGTGCTGATATTGGTGATGGGCTGGAAGACCCAAGAGTACATCCAGATGACACACCAGAAGTCCGAGAACTTGCCACAAAGATGGCTGTAAACATAGCAGTGTATGTGCTTACGCAATAGACGTTTTCTGTCCCTACAATTTGGAAACATTAATCTCCATAAGAGCGAACAAAGGAAATCAAAATGCCAAATCAAAACATAAATCAGATTTACCAATCCATCATTGCCAAACTTAGTGCTGTGCGCCGAACTTGGCGATGGCTCATTTTATCCGAAAGTTTTCTCAAATGGGTCAGCATGCTTGCATTTGTAATGACAGCAGTGCTTCTCTGTTTTCAGCTCCCGCTCCACCATTTTTTGCGTAGTAGCATTGTTATGCTTTCTATAGGTGCTGCTATCTACATCACTATTCGACTGCTTATTCGCCCACTATTACGCAAATTACCTCATTCGACGGTGGCCGCATATCTTGAGAAAACGTATCCAACTATCCAAAATAGAATACTTAGCACTGTCCAGCTAAAACCGACACTGGAAGACAATCGATTGGGGTACGCACCAGAATTTGTTGAGCAGCTAATTTCGCAAACACAACACGATATTGAGAAGATTGAATCGAAAAAGATTTTTCAGAACGAATTCCTAAAAATAAAGCGGCATGCAGGGATAGCTGTAATCGCTTTGGGAATCTTAATGCTTACAAACTTTCTCTTACCTTCTGCATTGAAAGGGTTTACCCAAACATTCGAAACTTTACCAAAAACGCCAATGGAAGGGTTTACAGCGCAGATAGAAGAGGTCAGCCCCGGGAACATTCAAATTAAGCGAGCTGAAGATGTTACCGTCACCGCAAAAGTCAGTGGGCATCTTGATGCCCCTGTTCATGTTTATTATCGTCTGGCAAATGAAAATGTAAACGTGCCAGAACCTTCAAATACAGACATCAATACCCAAAAAGATGAAAATCAATTACCTCATCTGTCGGATAGTGAAACATGGCAATCTTTACTGATGAATCGGGAACCCACTGACATTCTGTATAACGCGACTATTGAAAATATTGACCGATCGCTGCAATACTATGTTTCAACTAAAGACATAGCATCTGATCAATATCAGATTGCGGTCCGCCATGAACCGATTGTCAAAACCTTTCAACTCCAACTGAACTATCCTGCATACACACAACTGCCTTCCCAAACGCTTGAAGCGAATACGGGTAATACCGAAGTTCTCTATGGAACAGAAGTCGTCCTTACAGGAGAAAGCAATAAGCCGCTTACAGAAGCACATCTGGTTTTTGAAGAGGCTGATCTCATCAAGCTTAGCATCGAAGAGTCAACCGAAATAAAAGGGAGTTTTATAGCAAAGCAAGCAGGAAAATACCACATTCAAATTCAAGATACAGATGGTTTGACAAACACCGATCCGCTCACATATACGCTCAATGTTTTCAAAGATACTGCCCCCCAAGTAGAGATTATTGAACCCGGCAAAGACCTTGTTTTAGATAATGATATGCTCGTGAAACTCAAAGTTGAAGCAACTGATGATTACGGTATTCAGGCACTTCAATTGGTACATCGCATTCAAAAAGAGAATACCGATGACATTACTGTTACGCTAAAGCAAGTTCCCACATCCACTGCACCACCACAAACATCGCATTTTCTCACATATACTTGGGATATTGACCCACTCGGGCTATTTCCGGGTGAAGTGCTCTCTTACTATGTACAGGCACTTGATATTGACGATGTTTCTGGTCCCAACATCGGTAAATCGCGCACGTTTACGCTTCGTTTTCCGACACTTGACGAATTATATGATGAACTTGCTGCTGAACAGGAAACTGAACAACTCAGTCTTGATGAATTATTTGACGAACAGACGGAAGCTACTGGAATAGTTGACGAACTTCTGGATAAAATTCGAAAGTTCAGAGAATTATCACTCTCAGACGAGAAACTAATGCAGCAGGTTGTTGAATCGCAAAAGGAGATTGAGCGGAAGGCAAACGAACTCATCGCAGAAATGGAACAGACAGCGTCTGAAATGGAGAAAAACCAACTCTTTGAACCTGAAACAATACAAAAGTATCAAGAACTCCAAGAGTTGATGAAGGAAGCACTATCTGAAGAACATCAGGAACTCTTGAAAAAATTGAGTGAGGCATTAGCAAAACAACAATTATCTGAACAAGAAAACGCAATGACTGAAGCCAATTTTAATCAGGAACAGTTTCAACAACAACTTGAACGGATGAAATCGCTCTATGAACAGCTTATTATGCAACAGAAACTTGAAGCAGCTGCAAAACAGGCGCAAGAACTCGCGGAACAGCAAAAGCAGCTGATGGATTCATTAGATACATCTGTGCCAGAAAAAACAGCAGACTCATCAAAATCGGAGTTGAATGATGCTGCACAAAAGGAAGATCGGATTAAGCAAGAATCTGACAAACTTAGCGATAAATTGGATACACTCGGCAATGAAATGTCTGAAATGGCAAAATCCCAAGAAAATGCTGCACCACAAATCCAGCAAGTTGCTGATGAGGTAAAGCGGCTAAATCAATATGCACAGGATCAGAAACTTTCTGAAAATCTGCAAGATACAAGCGAAAGTTTGCGGGATGCCCAGAAACAAGATGCGCAGCAAACCGGTAGAAAAGCGGAACAAACCATGACAGAATTGGCACAGGGGTTAGATAATGCTTTGGAATTTATGGAAGGCGCAAATTCCAACCAAGCATTAACCGCAATGCAGGAAGCTGTTAAAAGTGGTCTCTATCTTTCTCACCTTCATGAAAAAGTCATCAATCAAACGAACAAACTCATAATCACAAACCTGGAGGATTATATTGAGAGTGAAATTCATCAGCTGCAACAGCTCGCCGCAGATGAAATCAGTGCCGCCAAAGGTATAGCGCAGCTTGCAGATAAACTTTGGGAACTTGGAAAACAGCAGATGCAGATTGATCCGAGGATCGTATGGAGGCTAAATGCTTCCAGCGATGCGCTGAACCGTGCCGCACGCGCACTGGAAGATAGACAGACGAGTCTTGCGCTCCCTATTCAAAGAGGTGGTCTCGCTGACATCAATCAAGCAGTTTTTGACTTACTTAACGCTATGGCGCAAATGAATCAACAGATGGGGGCAGGCGGACTACAAGATATGCTGGAACAACTACAACAACTCGCGCAAAGTCAAGAACAGCTCAATGAAATGGCACAAAACCTCAGTCAGCAGATGCGAGAACGTGGACAAACACCCAGCTTACAGCAAAGACTTGAAAGGATTGCTGGCCAACAACAACTTATCCGTGAGGCAACAGAAAGGCTGGCAGAAATCGCTGAAAACGCTGCGGAGATACTTGGAAGCCTAAAGGATGTTGCTGAAGAGATGGCGGAAGTCGAGAAAAAGCTTGGACAAGGTACACTCGATGACCAAGTTATTGACCAACAGCAACGTATTCTGACACGGATGCTTGACAGCTTAAAATCATTACAAAAACGCGATATCGGCAGGCAGCGGAAAGCACAAGTTGCCAAAAAACCTACTGCGACGCCACAAGAGGTACCGCCACTGCATCCTGAACTATTAGAAATCGTCCGCAAACTTGAAACCACACCCAACGCCAAGGAATTGGAAAATATCCCATTTCAATACCGTGAACAACTTAGACAGTATTTCAAAGCACTCTCACAAAAGACAGTGGGTGAATAGGTTAACACTATAATTGGAGTTCAAAATGCATATTAAATTTAAAATTCCCTTAATCTTATTCCTAATTCTCTTTATTGCTATTTCTGCCCGTGCTCTCACTGATACAGAAATAGACGCACTCATCGGTAGTATGTCAGTTGAAGAAAAGGTCGGACAGCTTCTTATTTTTGGCATAGGCGGTAAACAAGTAGGGACGGTTGCCAAAGCACATATTGTCAAACGTTTTGTTGGCAGTGTTATTCTTTATGATCGGAACGTCCAAGACCCCGCACAGGTGGCAGCGTTAACGTTTGCACTCCAAAAAACTGCTCAAGAAACACCCAACGCTATTCCGTTGTTCATTGCAATTGACCAAGAAGGTGGCACTGTCGCGCGGTTACGTAAGGGTGCTACAGTTTTACCCGGTAACCTTGCTTTAGGTGCTACACGATCTGTAGCATTGGCAGAAAAAGCGGGGGAACTCACTGCTATTGAATTAGCAACTGTCGGCATTAACCTAAACTTTGCCCCCGTTATGGACGTTAATACCAATCCACACAATCCGGTTATAGGGGTTCGCGCCTATGGAGAATCTCGAGACCTCGTCTCGCAACTTGGAACTGCTTACATCCGTGGATTGCAGCGATACGGTGTGCTTGCTACAGCCAAACACTTCCCCGGACACGGCGATACCAATGTCGATTCACACAAAAAATTACCTATTGTTACACATAATAAAAAGCGGATCAATACCATTGAATTGGCACCTTTTCACGCTGCAATTAAAGCAGATGTAGCCGCTATTATGTCAGCACATATCCTCTATCCAGTACTCGACCGAGAGATGCCAGCAACGCTTTCATACCCAATACTCACGAGACTCCTCCGCCAACAGTTCGGTTTCGACGGACTTATTATCACAGATGATTTAGAAATGAAAGCGATTGATGACCAATACGAAACAGGCAACGCTGCTGTCTTAGCGATTCAAGCGGGTGCTGATATGGTTATGGTTCCGTGGACTCTAAAAAAGCAGCAACGCGTTTATAACGCACTCCGCCAAGCTGTGCACCGCCGAGACATCACTGAAAGACGACTCAACAACTCTGTGCGACGTATCTTAAAAAGCAAAGATGCTTGCGGTGCTTTTGATAAACCGTTAGTCCCTATAGAAAATCCAAATGCTATAAACTCGCCTCTTGCCGTTGTGGGAAGCAGACAACACAGAGAAATCGCTCAAACTATCGCAACACAGGCGATAACCCTCGTCAAAAACACAGGCGGTATACTCCCTTTGAGCCAAGAACCACAAGAACCTGTTTTAGTCATTAGTCCGGCACGTGAATTTTCTAACACTTTCCTCAAGGCACATACGGATATTACCCACATAAACCCTGTTTTAATTCCCGCGCAATTGAACGCGAAGCAGTTAGCACCGGTACTGTTGCTATCTAAACCCTCGCTTATCGTAGCAGGAATTGTCAACGCGCAGCAAGCCAACCTTATTCACGAATTGAGCCAAAAAACCGATATCCCGATCATCGTTATTTCGCTTAAATCGCCCTATCTACTTGGCAAATGCCCCGATGTCGCCTGTGCTATCGCTGCATACGATGGCAACTACTTTTCTGTTGCTGCTGCTGTGGATGTGTTGTTAGGTAAAAGACAAGCAACAGGAAAATTGCCAGTTACAATTCCGTAAAGCCAATTCGAGATACATTTTTTTTGCAGGATATATTACCAATAAGACGCATCGAATATTGTAAAATCCAATAAAATCCCAATATGTTTCCAATAACCCGCCACATATTCTATTTGATTCACACAAAAAAGTATCGTATAATTAACACGTGTTTTAGAATGCAACGCCCAATACGGCTACGCGAGCGTTCGATACTCTAAGAGGTGGTGAGGTTCCCTGAAAAGCGACCACACGGGAACACAACTTTTACAACCACAACAGTCGCTCGAAATCTCGATGGTGAGCCGTGGGCAGTCTCTTTGGATCCGCGACACCAAACGGAGACGGAACAACACCAACACGGAAAAAGATCGCGTCCATACTCAAGGAGTCGTGGGGAGTTTTCCAATGCCGAACGACACCAAATGGAAACTCAAATATGTCCGAAACGTCAATCTCAAATTGTTGGAGGGGTTTATAACCCGACAGCATCCTACTTTTGTGGGAGCGGTTTGTAACCCGATAATATCCCACATCTATTGTGGGAGGGGTTTTCAACCCCGATATATGAGATACGTTCTACATACCCACAGGAACATGTCGTTTAAAATCTCACTGGAGTTGCGGAGGTTCAACTGACACTAACGGCCCCAGAAACCGAACCAACCTGATCATAGTATCAAGTTGACACGTTGTCTCATGGCGCGCTTCACACACGTGCTGGGAGCAGCCCAATGTCTACTTGAAATATGATGTCTTCCGTAGAAAAGGACCGTTAAAATCTCAAAGAGTCGTGGCGTTTCTTGAGACACCGCAGCATCTCAAAAACGAACCATCCACGTCAATTGCTGCGAACTCCCAGTCCGTAAAGCTGGAACTCGTGAAGCTGACTTTGGGCTTTGCATTCCGTTTTTTTGCGCCGATTGCTGCCTTATCTTTCACATTTGTAGGGTGGGGTCTCTGTGCCCCGCTGATTGCTGCCTTATCTTTCACATTTGTAGGGTGGGGTCTCTGTGCCCCGCTGATTGCTAATATGTGCGTAGGTATACAACTGGGTCAAACCCAACAGGAACGAAAAAACACGAAAACACGTCCCATTCCTTATGCTGCTGGTCATTAGCACGTCCATGGGACGTAACAAACGTCCTACTAAAAACGCAATAATTACATTGCTATTTTTTGGTGTTTATGTTAAAATAAATTGCATGGAAAGAAAAGATTTACAGAAGAATAAATCAGAAATGCAAAACGAACTTTTACCCGAATATGATTTAAAAAAGTTACGGACCCGAGGGGTAGGTCCTGGGCGAAAATCTTTTGCTGGTAAACCTGTTATCCAATTAGAGCCTGACGTTGCTGAAGTATTTCCAGATGCTGCGTCTGTAAACGAAGCACTACGATTCCTAATTCGCATTACAAAAGAAAACAACACAGCAGTTCAATAAAATCTATCTCAAGAGGACAGCATGGCAGAAAAAACACGACATCTTCTCGGACTTTCGGGTGGAAAAGATAGCTCAGCACTTGCCGTTTATATGCGGGACAGAGTGCCAGAGATGGAATATTTTTTCACGGATACCGGTAAAGAATTGCCAGAGACTTACGATTTTTTGGACCGCCTTGAAGCATTCCTCGGCAAACCGATTGCCCGTCTCAACGTTGAACGCGATTTTGACCACTGGTTGACTCTTCATGGTGGATTGCTGCCATCGTCTCAAGTGCGTTGGTGTACTGTAAAACTTAAAATACGACCTTTTGAAGAATACGTAGGCGAAGATAAAGCGTTCAACTACGTTGCTATCCGTGCTGACGAAGACCGTGTCGGCTACAAACCGCTGAAAACGACATCCCACCAAAACATTCTCCCCAAATATCCATTCAAGGAGGATGGCATCACCAAAGACGACGTTTATCGTATCCTTGAGGAGAGCGGACTCGGTTTGCCCGACTATTACAAGTGGCGCACGCGTTCTGGGTGCTACTTCTGCTTTTTCCAACGCAAATCCGAATGGGTGGGACTCTTAGAGCAACACCCCGACCTCTTTGAACTTGCCAAAGAGTACGAGAAGTTTAATTCGGAAACAGGTGAACGATTCACGTGGAGTCAGGGTGAAAGTTTAGAGGAGTTAGCAGATCCAGAACGGATAGCGCAAATCAAGGTAAATACTGAAAAGGCGAAGACATCTAAGAAAAAGGAAAAACCGAATCGCCGCCTGATAGAGATATTAACCGACGTTCACGATGATGAGGATGACGAGGAACCTTGTCTGATTTGCCATAAATGATATTGTGGAAGTTCCAATGGACAAAGAACAAATTCTTGAGAAATTTAACACCTTGCGTCAGTGGGGAAGTAGAGGGGAGAGAGCACCACACAAACCCTTGTTAGTGCTTTACGCTATTGGCAAATTGCTACGCGGCGAAGATAGACTTATTTCATATAAAGATGATATAGAAGAAAATATTAAGAATTTACTGAGAGAATTTGGTCCAAGACGTAATTCTTATTATCCACATTTCCCTTTTTGGCGATTGCAGAACGATGGAATCTGGGAAGTCACCGATAGCGAAAAAGTAGGTCTAACAGACAGTAAGGATGCTTACGTAACTGATCTGAGGAACTACAACGTTGCGGGTGGTTTTCATGAGACTATCTCCAAACAACTCCAAAACGATTCTGAACTCACGGTTGATATTATTCACAGTCTTTTAGATGCTCATTTCCCCGCATCATTCCATGAGGATATCCTACAGGCAGTTGATATTGAACTGCCACTCCAAGCGTTTGAGACGAGAACGCGTCCATCCAATTTTCGTATAAACATTCTCAGAGCTTATGAATATAGGTGTGCAATTTGTGGTTTTGATGTAAAATTGGGTGATTCGCCTGTTGCGTTAGAAGCATCTCATATCAAATGGCAAAAGGCAGGTGGACCTGATGAAGCTGTGAATGGATTGGCTCTCTGCTCACTCCACCATAAGCTGTTTGACCGTGGGGCATTCACATTGTCCAAGCAACGACATATTTTGGTATCAGACGATGCACACGGAACAACAGGGTTTCAGGAGTGGCTTATGGACTTCCACATGAAAAGAATAAAATTGCCGCAAAGACGATCCTATTATCCAGAGGAAGAGTTTATCGGTTGGCACGTCAGAGAGGTGTTTAGAGGGGATTACCGGGAATTGTAATGCTTGGATTTAGTGTCATAATTATTGTCAACAATAATTGAGCGTACAAGGAGAATCTCAATGAACGAACAAGAAGGCGTTGATTTCCTATTAGTGGAACATGCAAAAACCCTTGATTTAATACAACACTATGACAATATTAGAGTCTCCCACATGAGATTTGCGGCCTCCTACCACTCAGTAATCGGCACTTTAGTATTTGCTATCTACCGATATTTATACTTTAATGATCAACAGTCAAATGCCGTAACACTTGAAGTGCCAATCTTTCTTGGTAGTTTTCTCATCATTTCCTTTTTAGTTGGAATTGCCAGCGTTGCGATGCTTGCTCAAAATAGAAGTTATTTTGTTATAGCAGCAAGACAAGCAAACACTATCAGAGGTGCTTTGTTTAAACGAGGCAGCCTTGCTTCAAGTATTCAAAGTGTTTTTCCTACGAATCCAGATGAACCTAAAATGTTTAACCCTAAAAGTACACACTTAGTTACGCTTTTCTTGTTAGGAGTTGTTAACAGCATTTCGTTTGCTTTTGGTATTTTATTTTTTGTTATGGCGGCAAACTTTAGTTTATGGTTGTATTTCTTTCTGCCTATAACCTGCGGATTAATCGTTCTTATAGGACAGTTTCTTTTGGTCAAATTTGTCTTTTTAAAAGAAAAATCATCATGAATTCTAATCTCGAAATTGTTGTTTGGGATGTCCAGCACGGAAACGCTATTTACATGAAAACTCCTAACGGAAAGCACGTTATGTTTGACATTGGAACAGGAAGTTATGAGGATGGGCAGGAGTTTAGTCCGTTAAACTATCTAAAAGATGAATGGGATGTAGATTGCTTGCATTATCTTGTGATTTCTCATCCACATGCTGACCATATAAGCGACATAAGCAATATGTTTGATCTTGAACTCAAACCTAAAGCTTTAACACGTCCCAAAAACATTGATTCAGATCTGATAAGTAATTCTAATCAGGATGAATACTCAGACCTTGTGGATTTATATTTGGAATTGGACAGGACTTATATCAATCCAGTTTCTAGTGAATCAGATCCTTCAAATCCATCTAACAATGGCGAGGTAGAAATAGTTTCTTTTTGGCAAGACGAGAGTGGAACGAGCAACCTTAATAACTATAGTATCGTTGCAGTGATAGAATACGCGGGTGAGAAGATTATTATTCCGGGTGATATTGAAGAAGCAGGTTGGAAAGTATTACTAGAACGTGAAGATTTTCAACAAGCTATAGAAGATACTACTATTTTTGTTGCATCCCATCATGGAAGAAAGGCAGGATATCATAGTAATGTTTTTGATTATTTTGAACCTGATGTCGTGATAGTTTCTGATGGGAGGTATTCTGATACAAGTGTTACCGATAGATATCGGAACTATGCTCAAGGCTTTGAGGTAAAAAGCAGAAGCACTGAAGAATCAGAAACGAGATATGTGCTTACGACTCGCAATGATGGAGTAATCTATATTAGAGTTGAAGATACCAGTAAGGTGATTACAATAAAGTAAGGAGCAACGAACATGTAAAGCGAAAATCACTGAAATGCACAAAAGTATTCAAGCTCTTGCTTTATATGACACCAAAGATAATTATTTTCTCGGATAATACAAGTTCTGAAATTCTACAACAGAAAAGCGATGACATGCTCCCTCCCAACACTTTCCACTAAGAAAACTTCCCTTGACAACCCACCACCCCATCAAGTATAATCAATAAAAGAATTTGTCCGAAAAAGCATAACACATAGCATGGCACAATACGATGAGATCGTGAAGCATCTGATGGACCGATTCGCCGATGAGTTCGCCATGCTATCCTTTGGCACGTCCGATGTTAAAGTTTTAGAGACACTTGACACCGAACAACAAACGATTAAAGTGCATCGCAATGACATGACATATAAGGTGCGATGGCACAATGAGACAGTCCTGCTTCATATAGAGGTGCAAACGGAGGATAGCAGAGATAAACCGATGCCGTTGCGCATGCTCGCTTACGCAAGTGAACTCCTGTTACGTCATGAACTTCCTGTGTATTCAGTGGTGATATATCTAAGTCCAAATGCGGGGCAGACCGACCCGGGCGGTTATCGTTATGGAAATGATGTCTTTGGTTTTCAGTATAAGTATCAGGTGATTCGGTTGGCGGATTTAGATGGTGAATCGTTTTTGGAAGCAGCATCGGTTGGACTGTTGCCGTTCACGCCTTTAATGAGATCGCCTACGGGCATGAATACGGAAGTATGGTTGCAAAAATGTGTTGAGAAGACAGAGGCAGCACCAGTTGACGCACAGACGCGTGGAACGCTGTTCTTTGCGCTATCAACGTTGGGCAGCATAGCCCATGACCTTACATTTTTACAAAAACTGATATCGGAGGAAATGATGCGAGAATCTCCCTTCATTGAACACTTAATGCAGAAAGGTGCCCGTGAAATGGCAATCAAGAATATACAGTCTGTGCTAACAAAACGCTTTCCACAGAGCAATGTACAACCCATAGAACAGGCACTTGAATCTATTCAAGACATTGATCACTTGACAGCGCTGCATCTCACGGCAATTGACACACCGAGTGTTACAGCATTCTTACAGGAATTGAACGGATCGGAAGTGTAAACCATAATCTGTCCGAGTTATCTCTGGCAATTATCAAAACAAAGGATCGGAAACACCGATGCAGCAGCCCAAAGTCACCGTCCTCGGCAGTGTAAACGTTGACCTTGTGATACGCGCTGAACGTATGCCAAACAGAGGCGAAACCCTCATCGGAGAAACGTTTGACATCTTCACAGGTGGCAAAGGCTTCAATCAGGCGACAGCCGCTGCCCGATTAGGCGCAGACGTCACGCTTATCGGTAGGATAGGTGATGACCCGTTTGCTGATGTCCTACGATCCGCAATAGAATCCGAACATATTGACAGCCGATTTGTCAAAACCGATGCAGAGAACGGTACCGGTATCGCAACCATCGTTGTTGAACCGGATGGCGACAACAGCATCATCGTTGTGCCACGCGCCAATATGCAGCTCACATCAAAAGACATAACAGACGCAGCAGATAGCATTGCAGAAGCAGACGTTCTACTGCTACAATTAGAAACACCGATAGAGGCATCACAAACAGCAATAAACATTGCTAAAGCAAACGATACAATAGTCATACTTGATCCTGCACCAGCGCGTCCACTACCGCAGAGTCTGTTAGCACAGGTGGACATTCTCACACCGAACGCAACGGAGGCGGCACTACTATCGGGACATACTGTAAACACACTTGAAGCAGGAATCGTTACAGCAGAAACATTACAATCGCAGATAGCAACAGACGGACATTCTGCTGTTGTGCTAACATTTGGAGAACAAGGGGTCCTGCTTTGCACACCAACGCAATCCACACACATACCAGCAATATCGGTTGATGCAGTGGACACAACCGGTGCGGGAGATGCGTTCAGTGGTGCATTAGCAACGGCTCTTGCTAACGGAAACGATTTATCTGAGGCAGTGAGGTTTGCCACAGCAGCAGGTGCAGCCGCAGCCACAGTGCTCGGTGCAACACCGTCAATGCCGACTCACGAAAAACTCGAGGCAATCCTTTCAGAAGGGTAAACATAACGACAGAAACAGAAATTTTGATTTTCTGCCCAAACCTCTTCTTGTAGGAGCGACCTCCTGGTCGCGACCCGACAAATCATGCAGCATGCCATACGGGGAATGCCATAAGGCATTCATACCGTTGATTTGGCGCATGCTGCCAAGCGCATTTGGCGTTGATTCGAGGTCGCTCCTACAGAATATAAGAGGTGCTAAATGCATAGGCGCATTTGGCGTTGATTTGGAACACGTTCAAAGGTATAAATTAACTGCAGACACGTAGGAGAAAAAAATGAAAAAAATAACAACCCTACTCATAATATCCCTTACAATCTTCGCAATCACCACCGCAACCATAGCCCAAGAAAAATGGCAACAAGAGATGCAAAAAGATTTCGCGAAGGTACTAAAAGCAAACAAAGATGCACCCCAAAAACATCGCGAATTAATTGCAAAATGGCAAAAAGAGGGACACATCGCGGAACTCATCCAACGCTATGAGACAGAAGAAGTTAATCGCGCAAACGATGCAGCATTCATCTACGGATTAGGTTACGCCTACGCCCTCACCGACACAAAACAGAATCAAAATGCCGAAGAAAAGGCAATCGGCTACTATGAAACCGCACTCCAGCTTGACCCATCGCTGTTTTGGGCACATTACAGTCTCGGTGCTATCTACCAAAAACAACAAAAATACGACCAAGCATTCACCAAATTTCAAACCTGTCTCACCTTAAATCCAGAATACTATCCCGCGCATTACTACATAGGCGAAATCCATCTCAAACAAGGCAAACATACCGAAGCGCTCCGATCCTTTGAAGTTGCACAAACTTTAAATCCGAAGTGGGAATACCCAATTTATGGTAAGGGATTGGTTTACCTTGACCAAGGCAATCTGAATCAAGCACGAGAAACATTTGAACGTGCCATTCAAAACAACCGCAAATTCGCACCCGCATACATCAAACTGGGTCAAGTGCTTGCAAAAGAAAAGTTCTTTGATGAAGCACTACAAGAATACCAAAAAGCAGCAGAATATCAACCTTACACCGCAACAGATGTCTTTGATCTCGCAGTCATTTTTGCTGAGGCAGACAACACAGATGGCGCTGTCCAGTTGTATCAACGTGCGTTGGAAATTGACCCAACGCACGGCCCCGCAAATTTCGCTGTCGCTGATATTCTCTACACGCGAGGCGATGTCAAAACCGCAGTTATCCATTATCAAAAAGCAATCACCGGTAAACCTGCCCTCAAAAACAGATTTTTTGAACCTTTACAACCCTACTTCACAGGAATTATGGACGTAGATGAGGCACGCGGACTGCTTGAAAAGGCAATGGCTGTCCTTCCAGAAGACCCGCGTTCCTACTTCTATATGGCGAAACTTGAAAAAGATACCAGTAACCCAGAAAAAGCCATAGAGCATTACAAAAAGACGCTTGAGATTATTGATGCTGACCCAAGTTATCTTGAGCTGCAAATTCCGCACGGACACTTCCATGATTCGCATGTCCAATTGGGTGATCTGTATCGTCAACAAGGCGATTTGGACACAGCGGCAACACATTATCGGCGTGCACTTGAACTTGATCCCGCATTAGCCACCCGTTTCTGGGAACAAGGCAAAACAGCTTTTGATTCGGGCAACTATAAAGATGCGGTTGAGCCGTTAAACGTCCATATCATCCTATTCCCTAAAGATATTGACGCCACCTATCTTCTGGCACAGACTTATGACGCGAATGAGGATAAAGCAAACGCGCTTGTCTATTACGAAAAAACATTGCAGTTGGATGCCAATCGACCAGATGTGCTTTACAAGATGGTTCATATCTATCGCGAAGGCGAATCGCATCAGAATGCGATAGATGCATTGAAGAAAATCATCGCTATTGACTCATCGGACGCGCAGGCGCACTATCTATCTGGACTCTCTCATCTTGCACTGGAACAGCACGATGCTGCCCTATCAGCGTTTCTGGAAACCGCGCGCCTCACACCCGACAATGTCGCAGCACAATATCATGTTGGCATGTTATATGAAAAGAAAGGTGATATTGACAACGCTATTGTGTATTTTGAAAAAACTATTGCGCTTGATCCAGAAAACGCAGAACCGTTCTTCAGACTCGGTGGCATCTATCAACAGCGCAAGGATGAAGACAACATGATCCGTGTATATCAACCTGCGTTGATACTTGAACCTAATCATCCAAATGTTCACCATACACTCGCTGCTATCTTCGAAAAACGGTTCAAGAGCGGGCCAGAAGATACACAAGCAGACAACATCCAACAAGCATTTCATCATTATGCATTAGCAAACGAGCACGATCCAGAGCATTTTGACTGGCACTATAGCTACGCTCGGTTATTGGACACCCACGCTGAAACACTCGAAGATTTTCATAAACATGCTGAAATGGCGGTTAAAGAGTATACCGCAACAATTGCGCTCAATCCAGGATATGTTGACGCATATTTCCATCGCGGCATGATTACAAACCGATATAAACGGATAGGAAATACGCTTTACCGTAGCAGTCAGATTTTAGAAGACTTCAAGCAGGTTGTGGATTTAGACCCCAAAAATGTTGATGCACACTACTATATCGGAACACTGCAACTCTGGATTGAGCAGCACAAACTCGCTGAAGAGACGTTCCAAAAAGTGATACAACTGGATCCGAAATATAAAGGCGTTCATACACAGCTTGGAAAACTTGCTGAACGGGAACAAAATTGGAAAAAAGCAATCCAGCTTTATGAAAAAGAGATAGCAATTGATGATAAAGCCATTGAAGCATATCAACGTCTCGGCGACCTATACTATAATTCTGAGTTGGATTTAAATAAAGCAAAAGATATGTTAACGAAGGCACTGGCATTAAACGACTCGCATGTTCCCTCCATTATAGTGTATGCTAACGTGCTTTACAGTATGGACCAGCTTGGCGCAGCAGCCGATCAGTTTGAACTTGTGCTACAATTGGAGCCTCGCAATTTGACCGCGAACTACAATCTCGCCTTGATGTATGAATATACAGAACGAACAGAATTAGCAAAAGAACAGTGGAAACAATTTCTTAAATTAAATCCACCTGAACAGTGGAAAGTTGAAGCAGAAAATCATCTCAACAAACTCGGTGTAAAGTAGTAGGCACGCTCCGCGTGCCGTCCGCTTCTTGTGGGAGGGCTTTCTAAGCCCGGCTGCAAAGTAGCAGGCATACTCCGTCCGCCGTCCGCTTCTTGTGGGAGGGCTTTCTAAGCCCGATTTATTACCCAAAGGTAGGCGCGTTTTGTAAGCGCGCTATTATGAAGTCCAATTATGCGTAGGTTGGGTAGAGTTTGCGAAACCCAACAAATTATTCCTGCTAAGGTAACCACACCGTGATAGCAATTGAAACCTTTCGCGAGACACTCAAAACGGAAATCATTGGAAAATCACATATAGAATTCCACACCGATGTCTCATCAACCAACGATACTGCGATTGCTCGCGGAAAAGCAGGCGACGTTAAAGACGGAACACTTATCATCGCAGATCACCAAACAGCGGGGCGCGGCAGATACGGCAGAACATGGGAAGCACCACCCGGAAAATGTATACTCGCTTCTGTTATTTTTACGCATCGTTTGAAGCAGGAACAGGTGCATCTGCCAAACCTCATCGGAGCGCTCTCTATCGCGCAGGGAATACATACTATTACTGGACTGACAGCACGGATTAAACATCCAAATGACGTGCGAATTGCAAAGAAAAAGGTTGCGGGTGTACTAACAGAACTTGAATATGACCAGCATCGTCACCCTTTTTTCGTGTTGGGACTCGGTGTCAATGTCAATATCACCGAGGCGGAACTTCCATCAGCACTTCGGAAAACTGCAACATCATTACAGATTGCCGCTTCCGAGATAGGCAACACTGAAATCTGTCGTCCAGAACTACTCAAAGCGATATTGTCTCATCTTGAGGAAAACTATTTGCACCTGAAGTCTGGAAATCTCCCATTAATTGATAGCCAATTGAAAACATGGGAAGAAGAGGAATGAAAATTCTTGTCAGTGCGTGCCTGCTCGGTGTCAATTGTCGATACGATGGAGGCAATAGCCGTAACGAAAACGCGATCAAACGTCATCAGACAGATGAACTTGTCCCTGTTTGCCCAGAAGAAGCAGGCGGACTCTCAACACCACGTCCTGCCGTTGAAATCGTGGGCGGCGATGGAAATGATGTTTTAGATGGCAAAGCAAAAGTGCTGACTGTAGATGGCGAGGATAAGACCGAAGAATTTCTGAAGGGAGCACGCCATGCGCTCGCTTTGGCACAATCACAAGGAGCGACGTGCGTTATCCTCAAATCCAAAAGCCCGTCTTGCGGTTGTGGCACAATCTATGACGGTTCGTTTTCGGGGACGCTCATCTCAGGGGATGGCGTTACAACCGCACTACTGAAACGCCACGGAATAGAGGTTATTTCAATGTAGGGTAGATATACAATGCAGGTTATTAAGTTTTCCGCTATTCCTTGAAATTCGTTGTGAGTCATTCTTGTAGGAGGGGTTTTCAACCCCGATTTACCCCGACTGTAGCGCGTTAAGACCAATGTTGCAGTCTAACAATCTGAAACTGAATAGCCATAATATACGATCCCAACGCTTTAGCCAATCAATTTCCGTACTTGTTCCCCAATATCAGGACTGCGCATCAGCGATTCACCTACCAAAATGGCGTTTACACCTGCTTCGCGTAAAGATTCCACATCTGCCCGCGTATAGATACCACTCTCACTCACAACAACTTTTCCTGCAGGAATAGATTCACGCAACCTGAATGTCGTTGCTAAATCGGTATGAAACGTCCGCAAATCCCGATTGTTGATACCGATAATCTCCGCGCCAACGTCTAACGCTATCTCCAATTCCGCTTCTGTATGCACCTCCACCAGAAATGCCAACGAAAGTGATGCAGCAATATCCATAAATTCACGTAGTTGTTCTGGCGTTAACACCGCCACGATAAGCAGAATCGCATCCGCACCTGCTACACGCGCCTGATAGATATGATAGGGATCAATCATAAAATCTTTTCGCAATAGTGGCACCTCTACACTTTGGCGGATCAAGGAAAGATATTCAAGATTTCCATCGAAAAAGTGAACATCTGTCAATACAGAAATGGCTGCAGCTCCGTTCTCCGCGTAAGTTTCAGCTATTTGAACAGGATCAAAATCTTCGCGGATAATACCTTTACTTGGAGACTTTTTCTTTACCTCAGCAATAAGGTTGATATTGCCAGGCTGTGCAATCGCACTTCGAAAATCCTTTGCAGGCGGTAGGTTTGCTAACTTCGATTCTAATGTGCCAAGCGGCACCTGCTCCTGTTCAATTTGAAGTTCTTTCTGTTTATGAGCAATAATGGTGTCTAATATCAACAGATTTCCTTAAAAGTAGCAGGCACGCTCCGCGTGCCGTCCGCAATTTGGCGTTGATTTAACGCTTTGTAAGACGCTATCAACGATGTTTCCAACAATTATAACATCTACAAGGCTATAATTGCAGGACTAAGATCATTTATTTGATACTGATTTCAACCCTTCTAATTTTTCCAACGCGCTTCCCGAATCAATAGAATTTGCTGCAATCTCCAATCCGTTTTCAAGGTTATCCGCTATGCCGCCTGCAACAATCGCAGCAGCAGCATTCAACAGCACAATATCGCGTTTAGGTCCCTTTTCACCTTTGAGGATATTCGTAGTTATCTCAGCGTTTTTCTCAGGTGTGCCACCAAGTAACGATTCTGGTTCAGTTTTCGGAATCCCAAGTGTAGTCGGATCAAGTGTATAGGTTTTCACAGCACCATTCACAAGTTCAGAGACGCGCGTTGTGGTTGTCGTAGTGATTTCGTCTAAGCCATCGTTCCCATGCACGACGAACGCATGCTGTGTCCCAAGATTGTTGAGGACATTCGCGTGTAACTTTGTCAATTCCGATGCATAGACCCCAAGCACCTGCGCCCGCGCACCTGCTGGATTAGTTAGCGGAGCAATTGTATTAAAAATAGTACGAATCCCAATTTCCCGGCGAGGTCCAATCGCATGTTTCATAGCACCATGCAGCATTGGCGCGAATAGAAAACCGATACCAACCTCATCAATGCACTGCCCAATATGTTCTGGTGAAATCTCAATATTCACACCTAACGCCATCAACACATTTGCACTTCCACTTTGCCGAGTTACGCCTCTGTTACCGTGTTTAGCCACAGGAACGCCCGCCCCTGCAACAACAAATGCTGAGGTTGTTGAAATGTTGAAGGAATGCAATCCAGTTCCACCCGTACTGCAGGTATCAACGACCAACGGCTGCTTTGTTGGCACCCGCGTTGATTTCGCACGCATCACGCGAACGCCACCGATAATCTCATCTATCGTTTCTCCTTTAAGCCGCAATGCTGTCAGGAAACAAGCAATTTGTGCATCCGTCGTTTCGCCTTCCATAATCTCGGTCATGGTTTCAACCATCTCTGTTTCTGTTAAGGGGTTCCCGTCAATAACTTTCTGAATAGCCTCACGAATCACGCTATGTTCCTCCCAACTATACTTTACAATTGATGTTTCCCTACAATTTTGACATACTCCCAAGCCTAAAGGCATGGGATTCTTAGCTCTTATATTGGCAGCAATTGTTGTTGCCAAACGGCTTTTCTTGCTTCCGTCTCTCCTGCCTCCGATTGAGGTCTTACTTGGACTCCACAAGCGTTTTCTGTCTCGGTATGTCCTACCGCGACATTTCTTAGATTTATTGCAGCATTGACATCTCTATCTATAGAAACATCACATTGACCGCAATGATATGTTCTTTCTGATAGCACCAAGTTGTCTTTTGTGTGTCCGCAACTGGAACAGGTTTTTGACGATGCGTAGAATTGCGATGCTTCTGTGACAGGTATTCCACGTGCTGCTGCTTTCGTCTTAAGTTTCTGAAGAAAACCATCTAATGCACTATCAGACAATGCCTTTGCGAGTTTCCTATTCTTCAGCATATTCTTTATCTTCAGCGTCTCAATGCCGATAGCAGAGGTTTTATTGACAATATCCGTTGCAGCTTTGTGGTGTGCGTCATTTCTGATGCAAGCAATCCGATAGTGGATACGTGCTACTTTCCATTTCTGATTTATCCAATTTTTAGACCCATTTGTCCGCTTGCTGAGCCTACGTGCTTCTTTTGCTACTTTCCTTTCATACCGTTTTAGCGGGCTCGGATTATCATATTTAGTGCCATCACTCAAGGTAGAAAGAGAGTTTATACCAACATCAATACCAATCACAGGGTGAATTGCTAAATTAGCAACTGCTTCGGTGTCCTCTGTGTCAACAGTGATAGATACAAACCAACGGTGTGCTGTTCTGCTGATAGTCACTTTCATGATTTTACCTGACCAACGTAACGCTTGAAACATCTTGACCCATCCTATTTTAGGTAACTTGATACGTTTGCCAACAACTTGAACAAATTGATTATTTGTTGTGAAAGAATCCCTTTTACCACGCTTCTTATATTTCGGAAACTTCGCACGCTTGGATACCCAATGCGCAATCGCAGCTGACAAATTCACAAATATGCTTTTGTTCGCAACAACTTGATCTTGTTCCTTCGTCCATCCATGTTCCTTCTTAGCAACGTTAAATCTTTCATTCAACTTTGATGTAGAGAGAAACTCATCATTATCTAATCCTGCTTTGAAATCTGATAAAGCGTGATTATACGCAAAACGGGCATAGCCACACTGCTGCGCAAACCACACACGCTGTTTATTATTTGGATTCAATGCAATCTTATGTGTTTTTAATGGCATATCACTACTTCCTTGAAAAGATACTACTTCCCATTGGTGTGGTAGTTGCACCAACAACTACCACTGAAGTAGTCCTATTAGGATGCCATGTTTCACGGTAAAAGTCAAGTGTTTTTGATTGATTAATGCCAGTGCCGTTCTGTATCCCCGAGCTAAAGCAACGGGGTTTTAGAACGGAATATTCCGATAAATAAAAGAAAATGATAGTCCATCGTATTTCTATTACCGTTTGGTAAGTGCATCGTTAACAGTGTTCAAGTAATTATATGTTTTCTATAAACAATACCTTCGCCAAAAATGATTGAATAAATAGGGCTGTTGTCCTAAAGTTACCTAAGTTGCCACCTATGTAGCACAAACTTTATGAAGATTAATTTTTTAATTCGGTGATTTCTTGTTAGGTATATTCTGAATATGTCAAACGCTCTTCAGTCCCGACAAATGCCACACGCGCATTTGGCGTTGAAGCGAACCTCTCAATGTTTATGGTGAATGTGAGTGCTAAACTCATAGATACGCTCCGTTGTAAAAACCGAGGTTTGAAGTATTTACACGAAACATTAAAAATACTTCCGCAAAAACTTGAACCTATTGTTATTCAACAAATCGCACAACATCTGAGAGCAATCGGTGCTATTCATCACACGCAACCTGAACTAAACCCTGGATAATTGGCGAAGGTATTGGTTTTAAGTATATTACGCGTTGTGCCAGTTAACATTTGGTATGTTTATATTTCACATGTTCGCCTCGTTTGGGTTTGGATTCCGAAACTTTTCCGATACCTGACAACCTTAAGGTAGGAGGGAACTCCGATTCCCGACGACAAACGGGTCGCGATTCGAAAATCGCTCCCGCCAAATGCCAAAAGCGTATTTGGCGTTGATTCCAGAATATGAACAGTTGTGAAAAATAACAAAACTGATACGTAACTGGCACAAGTCGTTATATTATAAAATAGTGTTGATGTCAAGCGATACAATGTAATAAAAAAACACCGCAAAACCTTTACATTGTTTTTGAAAGATGCTATAATTGGAAAACTTTATGCAATGCTCGTAAGTAGATACCCTTCGCTTGCGGAATTATAAGAAAGGCGCAAAACAGGTGAATCGACCACATAAAGAAAACCGTAATATCGTTCTTGTCGGTTTTATGGGAACAGGTAAAACCTCAATCGGTAAAAGGCTTTCCTCGCAACTTAGGATGCGTTATATTGATACAGACAGTGTTATTGAGAAGGATAGTCGGCGGCGTATTAGCGATATTTTTGCGCAAGATGGTGAAGATGTTTTTCGTCAACTTGAAAGCGAAGCGGTTAACAAAGTTTCCAAACTATACAATCATGTTATTTCTACTGGTGGCGGCGTTGTTTTAAAAGAGATAAACGTCACTAAACTTAAAGAGAACGGTATCGTTTTCTGCTTAAGGGCAACACCAGAGGAAATCTATCGCCGTGTTGGTCATCAAACGCACCGTCCCCTGCTCCAAACCCCCGATGCAATGGAAACAATTCGAACAATGTTAGCAGCACGCGCGCCTTATTATGCACAAGCGGATCACACAGTCGAAACAACCGATAGATCGTTTGAAGAAGTCATAGCAGACATAAGAAGGATCTATTTTAAGACAAGTAAAACATCAAGGACAAAATATACGACAAAGCAAAATGATAAAAACTTTACACGTTGAACTTAATGAAAACAGTTATCCGCTTTTCGTCGGGGCAGGGATTCTCAACCAAATTGGTGAATTTCTTAAATCTCAGGCAAAATCTACGAAGGTGTTTATTGTAACAGACACTTTCGTAAAACATCAGTATGCTCCGTTGGTGTTGGAAAGTTTAAAGGATGTTGGGTTTGATGTTGCTATCATTGATGTTCCTGTCGGGGAAGAAAGTAAATCGTTAGAACAGTTATCTCGAGTACTGGATAGTTTAATTGATAACCAACTTGATAGAGGTGCAACGCTTATCGCTCTTGGTGGCGGTGTTATTGGCGATTTAGGAGGGTTTGCTGCTGCTGTCTACATGCGAGGTATCGCGTATGTGCAAATCCCAACAACTTTGCAGGCACAGGTAGATGCAAGCGTTGGTGGTAAAACAGCAATTAATCATCCAAAAGGTAAGAACCTCATCGGTGCTTTTCATCAGCCGAAATTGGTATTGATTGATGTCAATACGCTCGAAACCTTACCGCAACGGGATATCCAATCAGGACTGATTGAGGTAATTAAGATAGGGGTTATCCGCGATGAACCTTTGTTTGAAATGGTAGAAGAAAACCTGTCCGCTATATTAAATTTAGAGACAGAGACGTTAATTGAGATGATCGCCTGCGCCTGTGCTAACAAAGCAGAGATTGTCGCAAAAGATGAAAAAGAGAGCGGATTGCGGATGGTGCTAAACTATGGACACACCTTTGGTCATGCGCTTGAGGCATTGACACACTATAAGAAATACCGACACGGAGAGGCTGTTTCTATCGGAATGAATTGCGCTGCAAAATTGGCGGTTAATTTAGGGATGTTCTCTGAAACAGATTTTGAACGTCAACGCGCGCTTTTAAATCGCGCGAAATTGCCACTCACTTTTCCTTATTATATTTCTCCCGAAGCACTATGCGGTGCGATGTCCCTTGATAAAAAAACGCTAAGTGGTAGACTCCGCCTCATATTGCCGACACGGATCGGCGAAGTTGTTATCCGAGACGATGTGACAGACACAAAGATTATAGAAGCAATTTCACAATGTTATTAGTTTTTAACGCTAACTCTTTTAGAGGAATTTATGACACAAAACAAAACAATTTTATGGATTGTTGCTTGTTCGGTTTTATTCCTATGCGGCACCTTTGCGTTTAGCCAGGAACCTACGGTTACACCTCCCTCAAACGCCACTGCAGTCGATACCCCAAACGACGATGGCTCAAGCATCACTATTACATGGGACGCAGCACCCGAAGATAGCGGTATTATAGGATATGTGATTCTACGAAACAGTGATGCGGGAGAGTTTGAGGTAATAGCTGCTGAGTTGAAAGCAGACGCAACACTATATAAAGATAGCAAGGTAATAAAAGGTAAGACACATGCATATATTGTGCGTGCTGTTTATGAAAACGAAACCCTTGTGGATTCCGTGCAAACTGCTGCTGTGAAAGCCAAGGGACAGTGGTTTCATACAGGCAAAATCGCTCTCTTTCTTGCCATGCTTCTTTTTTCAGCAGCGATTTTATGGAATATCTATCATGCGCGGAGTGGGAAAGAGGTATTTATTAGACGTATTCCGGGTTTGGAGGCAGTTGAAGAAGCCATCGGCAGAGCAACCGAAATGGGGCGTTCGATTCTTTACATATTAGGGTTAGGCGATGTAGACAATGTTGCTACTATTGCCAGTATGACGATTTTGGGACAAGTTGCACGTCGGACTGCTGATTACGAAACGCCTTTACGTGTTCCTTGTCGGGACCCAGTTGTACTAAACGTAGTACGTGAGATGGTGAAAACCTCTTATCTTGACGAAGGTCGCCCTGATGCTTACAACGAGGATGATATTTTCTTTCTTACTAACGAACAATTTGCTTATGCCGCTGGTGTCAACGGTATAATGATTCGCGAAAAACCTGCAGCCATATTCTTACAAGGGCAGTTTTTCGCGGAATCGCTTCTTATGGCAGAAACCGGTAATTCTATCGGCGCAATACAGATTGCTGGAACAGATTCTGAGCATCAGCTTCCTTTCTTCATCGCAGCGTGTGACTATACCTTAATTGGTGAAGAACTGTATGCTGCAACAGCTTATCTATCTAAAGATCCGATGTTTCTTGGAAGCCTCAGAGGACAAGATTGGGGTAAACTGGTCATCTTTGCAGGGATCATCATTGGCGTGTCACTTGAGTTTTTCGGTATCAACTGGATCACAACACTCTTGCAACGGGTGAGTTAGGAGGTTTAATGAAGCGACAAGTACCCTTAGCACTCTGCTTCCTTTTTGGTGTAGCAATGATCATTACGCAGTTCAGTCCACATTCATATTCTCAAGCAGTTTATAGAGAGGTTATTGTCTGGGGACTCATAATATCGCCTTTCGCGTTAGTATTGGCAGTGGCAACTCTTGTCCAAACTCACGTGTCGCGAGTTCGTTTTCGTTCAGAACATTGGCAGTACAGTTTGGTTGTATTCGCAGGTATGATAGTTATGGTTTTTGCAGGAGTGCCGTTTGGACCGCAAAACTCAATATTTGTATGGTTATATGACAATGTTCAAGTGCCAATGGATGCAACGATGTTTTCTTTGCTTGCCTTCTTTATTGCTTCGGCAGCGTTTCGTGCTTTCCGCGCACGAGCGTTTGAAGCAACGCTACTTCTTATCGCAGCCATGATTGTTATGATGGGAAATGTGCCAGTAGGTGATCTAATTTGGAATAACCTAATTTCTTGGATTCCAGGGGCAGACAATCCGGAAAGCTGGGTAAACAGCTTTGCTGACGGTGCGTCAAGGATTCGCCAATGGATATTAGATATTCCAAATGGTGCAGCACGACGCGGGATTATCCTTGGCGTAAGTTTAGGAGTCATCTCACAATCAATCCGAATTATATTGGGAATTGAACGTTCGTATCTTGGTGGAGGAGATTAGTTAATGATTGAAAAATTCATGAATATGGATAGGCGAATAATTTTTATATTAGTTGCTTTAGTGGTTATCATACCAACTCTGATCCCTGTCAGGTTGCCAATTACAGTCTCAGAACCGACACAAAAACTGTACGACTTTATTGAGCAACTTCCATCAGGATCAACTATTATGATGGCTTTTGATTATGGTCCATCCTCTCTCGCAGAACCGGAACCGATGGCAAAGGCTGTTATGCAGCACTGTTTCAGTAAAGGCGTGAGAGTCATCGGTATGACACTTCTTCCCAATACACCAACCTTAGCTGATAAACTCATGCGGAAAATAGCAGCAGAAAACAATGCTGTGTATGGTCAAGATTATGTATTTTTGGGTTATCGCCCTGGAATGCTACCGGTTATGCTCGGAATGGGAACTAACATTGCCAATGTCTTTGAGACCGATTACGAGAAAACACCTCTTACCGAAATTCCGATGATGGAGAATATTACAAACTATGATCAGATTGATCTGCTGCTTGATCTTGCTTCTGGCAGCACAACCGAATACTGGATCATTTATGCAAACACAAGATATAATTTGAAAATTGCTGCAGGCGTTACTGCTGTCATTATCGCTCAGATGTACCCTTATCTGCAATCAGGACAGTTGGTCGGCATGATGCCCGGTTATTTGGGAGCTGCTCAGTATGAGAAACTTTTGAATGCCCCTGGAGATGGAACTATAGGGTTAAACACCGCATCCTTTGCACATCTTCTGATTATCGCATTGGTTATTTTGGGCAATGTCGCTTTTTTCATTCTTCAAGGAAGGGAGGAGTAATTGATGGAACTTTTTGGCATCTGGATTGCAGCGTTCTTAACGCTCTGCATCTACAGTTTTCTTTACCGAGATAATCCCTTCTATCGGTTTGCAGAACACCTTTTTGTCGGAATATCAGTCGGATACGGAATTGTAATTGCGATTCACCAAGGAGTCATCCCATTAGCTTGGGTGCCTTTATCTGAAGCAGTGGCAGCACTCTGGACCGAGACAACAGCGATGGTTGGGTCCTGGTTCGGGACAGAAAGGGAAGTAGCACCAGAAACGACAAACGCACTTTGGGGACTATTTAAGATAATTCCTATTGCTATCGGTTTACTGTTTTTCGCGCGCTTGTCTCCTCGTTACAACTGGTTAGTTCGTTATCCTATTGCTATTCTTATTGGGTTTGGTGCAGGTATCGCAATCCCAAATATGTTGCAGGCGAACATTTTTGAGCAAACACGTGGTACAATTGAGCCATTTGCCTCTATTGGACCGTTTGTTGATGTTCCCCCAGACGCAAGATTATCTATTCTTGATATTTTCGGTGCGATCTTGATGGTTATTGGTGTAATGTGTACACTCACTTATTTTTTCTTTTCTGTGGAACACCGTGGTCCCATCAATTGGCTTTCAAAGGTCGGTATTGCTTTCCTTATGGTAGGATTTGGTGCGGCGTTCGGAAACACTGTTATGGGTCGTGTTGCGCTGATGATTCACCGTGTCGGCTTCCTCATAAACGAATGGCTTGGCTCAATTGGTGCGCTGTTCTGACAAGACACAACCGTCAAGTTTGTAGGAGGGAACTCCGGGGAATGCCTAAAGACGAATGCGCTTGGTATTCTACATGATTCGCCATGATTCATACCCGCCAAATGCCTAAATGGCATTTGTAGCGTTGATTTCTTGATTTGGATTCCCGACAACATAAGGTCACGATTCGGAGATCGCTCCTACAAAGAGTTTGGGTGGGTCGCGATTCGGAGATCGTTCCTACAAAGACAAGGAACTTACCTCAACCTTAAGGAGAAAACCACATGAAAATCGGATATAGCACATGGGGAATGCCTACCGTTCCTGTGGATACTGCTATCTCCCATATTGCGAACCTCGGATTTGATGGAATTGAACTAACCATTATCCCGCGCTTTACGACCGAGCTTAGCACACTTGATGCAGCAGAACGGAAACGGATCGCTGCTATGCTGAAACAGCATAATTTAGCGTTACCAGCAATCGCAGCACATTCCAACCTGTTAGAGACCGATGCGGATGCACATGCAAAAAACATGTGGCGACTCAAAGGTGGTGTTGACTTGGCAGTCGAACTTGCACAAGGAAATGAACTCCCCGCAGTAAATACCACTCCTGGTGGGAAACCGGATCAGTGGGAAACAAAAAGGGACTTTCTTGCAGAACGAGTCGGTAAATTAGTTGATTATGGCGCATCGCGCGGTGTAACCATTGCCATGGAACCTCACATTGGCGCAATCATTGATACCCCTGACAAAGTGCTTGAACTCCTTGAGATTGTCAATTCGCCCTATCTTAAAGTTAACTTTGATATTAGCCACTTTGACATTGTTGGCATACCGACTGAGGAGACAGTATCTGCGTTAGCGGCTGTTTCGGCACATACACATGTCAAGGATCAACGTGGGATTCACCCTGATTTTGAATTCCTCATCCCTGGAGAAGGCACGTTTGATTATGTTGATTATCTTAAAAGGATGCAAGCACACGGGTATAATGGGTTTATTACTGCAGAGGTGAGTTTTATGGTGCAGGCACGTGAAAACTACGATCCGCTTGCGGCTGCCACCTTATCATACCAAACGTTGTCTAAAGCGTTTGTTGATGCGGGAATTGAACGGAATTGATACGAATTCAAACCTATAAGGAAAGCATGAAACCTAATATTCTTCTTCTCATGACAGACCAACAACGGTGGGATGCAATGGGTTGCAGTGGTGGCTGGGTGCAGACACCAAATTTAGATCGGATTGCAAGTGAAGGTATCCGATTTACCAACTGCGTTACCACATCTCCAGTTTGTATCCCTACTCGGCTTAGTTTGGCAACAGGGCTTTACCCACACAACACTGGTGTTTGGAATAATATGAATCACACGATGTCGGCAGAAACACCGACTTGGATGCAAGCGGTGCGTGACGCTGGCTATCGGACAAGTCTGTTTGGAAAGACACATCTTCATCCGCACAACGGTGATTTGCGCGAAAAAGAAGGGTTGATGAACGAATATGGATTAGATGATGTTGACGAAATAGGAGGTCCGCGAGCAAGTACCCGTGTGAAGTCGCACATGACAGCGATGTGGGAAGAGAAAGGTTTGTGGGATGGATACCGTGCTGATTATCGGGAGCGATTCAGCACGAAACCTTACATAGTTCGTCCTTCAACGCTTGGCCTTGAAAACTATGCGGATGTCTACGTGGGACAACAAGCGAAGCAGTATCTGAAAAATTATGATAGACCAGAACCTTGGTGCTGTTGGGTCAGTTTCGGTGGTCCTCATGAACCTTGGGATACACCTGAACCCTATGCCAGTATGTACAACCCGAATGACATGCCACCACCAATCCCTCGGCCCTCCACCGGAAATCGCCCTCGCGGTAATTTAGATAGTATGATGGATCGGATGAATCCTAAATTTGAAGAGGGTGAAGTCGGAAGATTGCGTGCGGACTATGCCGGGAATATCACACTCATTGATGCACAAATTGGCGAAATCCTTGATGCAATTCAGGTACGTGGTGAACTGGAAAATACCGTTATCGTTCACTGCTCCGACCATGGCGAAATGAATGGTGATTATGGGTTGATTTACAAAAGTAATTTTCTCAACGGTGCTGTCCGCATCCCGTTCCTTGTACGTACGCCAGAAACCTTGAAAGATGTTACATCTGATCGTATCTGTGAAAGTCCCGTTGAATGGATCGATATTGGCCCTACGCTTGTTGAATTAGCAGGTGGAGAGATGAAGCATCGTCAATTTGGTAAATCCTTGTGTCCTACACTGAATAACACCGAAACACCCCACCGTGAATTTGCAATCTCCGAAATATCTGGTGAGATAATGCTACTAAATCAAAAGTGGAAAATCGCGTTAAATTCTGACGGGATACCCTATCTCTTATTTGATGTGCAAAACGACCCGGATGAAACAAATAATCTCGCTGGCTTACCTGAGATGAAAGAATTAGAGACAGAATTACGATTGCAAATTTTAGAATACCTGTGCCACACCCAAACAAAAAAGCAATAGGGTTATTGTTTTTTATTGACAGTAAGAATCTTAAAAGCGGGATTTCTCATGTCATACAAATGTACCTCCAAGAAAACGGAAATCACAGAAGATTGTCCGATTCAGGAATCGGACAATATCAACCGCAGAGCGTTCATTAAAGAACTGGGCATCGCAGGGGTCGGCACGTTGTCACTCTTAGGTTCAAATGCTCAGGCACAAAATAAAAAGATTGGGAATCAACTTGAAAGAGAAGCGGAAAGACCTAACATTCTGCTTTTGATGACAGACCAGCAGCGGTGGGATGCAATGGGCTGCAGCGGAAATTGGGTTCAAACGCCAAACTTAGATCGAATCGCGAGCGAAGGTGTCCAATTTACCAACTGTGTCACGACTTCTCCTGTCTGTGTTCCAGCGCGGCTTAGTTTAGCAACAGGTTTATATCCGCACAATACTGGTGTTTGGAACAACAAAAAACACAAGATGGCAGCAGAAACGCCGACTTGGATGCAGGCAGTGCGTGCAGCTGGATACCGCACCAGTCTTTTTGGAAAAACACATCTCCACACTAATAATGGTGATCTACGTAAGCGTGAACACTTGATGAACGCTTATGGATTGGACGACGTAAACGAAATTGGAGGACCGCGGGCAAGTATGAAATGCTTGTCCTATATGACAGAAATGTGGGAAGAAAAAGGGTTATGGAAAGCTTACCGTGATGATTATGAGGAACGATTTCGGACTAAGCCTCACATCGTTCGACCAACGGCACTTGGACTTGAAAACGATGCAGATGTTTACGTTGGACAACAGGCAAAGCGGTATCTCAAAAACTACAACCGCCAAGAGCCATGGTTTTGCTGGGTCAGTTTCGGTGGACCTCACGAACCGTGGGATACACCTGAACCTTACGCCAGCATGTACGACCCGAATGAAATGTTACCTCCAATACCCCGCCAAGCTGTAGGAGATCGTCCTCGTGGCAGTTTAGACAATCTTATGAAAAACAAGAAGAAAAGCCCTAAATTTCAAGCCGGAGAGGTCTCAAAGATGCGTGCTGATTACGCCGGTAATGTTACGCTCATTGATACACAGATCGGTGAAATCTTAGATACAATTGAGAAGCGCGGAGAACTCGATAATACTGTCATCGTTTTCTGTTCCGACCACGGCGAAATGAATGGTGATTATGGCTTGATTTACAAAAGTAACCTCCTCAACGGTGCTGTCCGCATCCCGATGCTTGTGCGTACCCCTGAAACATTAAAAAACGCTGTCCCTGATCGTATCTGTGAAAGTCCTATTGAATGGATTGATATCGGTCCCACACTTGTTGATTTGGCTGGTGGCGAGTTGAAACATCGCCAATTCGGGAAATCGCTGTGTCTTGTGCTTGATGACACAGAAGCAACCCATCGTGAATTTGCGATCTCTGAAATCTCACGTGAAATAATGTTACTCAATCGAGAGTGGAAAATTGCTATAAATAAAGAACGACAACCTTATCTTTTATTTAATGTTCAAAATGATCCAAATGAAACAAACAATCTCGCAGGTTTACCCAAAATGGAAGAATTGGAAACACAGTTAAAATCACAAATTTTAGAGCATCTTTCTCACACTCAAACTTAAAACAATAAAATAACTGTCCTTTTTTGTGCAGCAGAACATTATATTTGCCCCATTTGGTGCATAATTCTGATTGTCACTTAGGGAAACGCTTGTAATTAGTGCTCCTGAAAATGGCACGCGAATTGCTTATACACTTCCATTACTGTGAACAAATGATTTACCGACCTCCTACGAGAGTGTATCATGCCCATTGAATGCAGCTGCACGATCTGTTCCATAATCTAAACTTTTTTGCCCCTAAGACGTCCAAAGTATAGTTAAACTCTTTCAAAGACATGTTGAAGGCACCATTCCAAAAACCCGTGCCAGACGATTTTTCCCTCTAATAATTCGGTAGACCAATTCACTAACCAATAAACCCAAATTTAAAATATACGTATAGTCCTATCAGAATCTATAAATAAGACCTATTGAAGCAAATTATTTACAAATCTAAAAGGAGATTCCGATGAAAAGATTGAATTTCCACGCAGCATTAATAATCCTGCTCTTTACAGGACTTGTCCAATTTGTGCAAGCGCAAGGTATTATTGTTACGGGCCAACGTCAAATCCCAAGATTTGAAGCCTTAAGAATTGAAAAACACCATGTGAACGTCACTATTGACAATCAACTTGCAACAACGAAAATCGATCAGATCTTCGCTAATCCGAATAACATTCAATTGGAAGGTACGTATCTCTTTCCGCTTCCTGATGATGTCGCCGTTTCAGATTTTGTGCTATACATTGATGGAAAACCGGTCAAAGCAGAACTGCTCGCAAAAGCCAGAGCGCGAAGTATCTATGAAGGCATTGTGCGTTCCATGCAAGACCCTGCTCTTCTGGAGTATATCGGCACCCGTGCTTTTCAGGCAAGGGTGTTCCCAATTCCACCGAATGGTGAAAGACGAATCCAACTGGAATACTCACAAGTAATTAGTGTAGATTCAGGGCTTGCCAAATATACATACCCGCTACGAACCGACAAATATACCCATCAATCCGTAGGAAGCCTTGCTGTTTCAATTGACCTTAAAAGCAAACATGCGCTCAAAACAATCTATTCCCCCTCACATGAAGTTGCTGTCAATCGGAAGAATGATCATCGCGCTAAAATCAGTTATGAAGGCACCAACGTCCATGTAAAACGTGATTTCACCTGTTACTATTCGCTTTCCGACAAAGATTTTGGCATTGACCTGATTACCCATAGAGATGATATAGACGAAGACGGCTTCTTTATGCTCCTTATTTCACCTAAATATGAGGTGAAGAAAACAGAGATTATTGAAAAGGATTTTATCTTTGTTCTCGACCGTTCTGGGAGTATGAAAGGGCCGAAAATTAAACAAGCGAAAAAGGCACTTCGTTTTTGTGTGAACAGTTTAAATGATGGAGACCGTTTTAACCTCATTCTATTTAATACTGATATTGAACCGTTCTCCGATAAATTAGTTTCAGTAAAACAGGAACGGGAAAACGCGCTTGCTTTCGTTGACGATATTGTTGGAAACGGAGGCACAAATATCAATGATGCTTTACTCGCTGCATTGAACGATAAACCGGATCCGAAACGACCGCGCATCGTTGTGTTCTTAACTGACGGAGAAGCCACTGTTGGTGAGACGAATACAGTACGTATTCTCAAGAATGTTTCTGGCGAGAACAACGATAAATCACGTATCTTTGTGTTTGGTGTGGGTTATGATGTGAACGTCAATTTGCTTGATAAAATGGCAGAACAAAACGGTGGCACCCGTCAATATGTGAAGCCACAAGAGAATTTAGAAGTTGCTGTATCCTCTTTTTTCACGAAGGTAAGCGAACCTATCCTCGTCAATTTGGCTTTGGAAATCCAGAACATTAAAACCAAAAATCTGTATCCACAAAAGTTACCGCATCTGTTTCGTGGTTCACAGTTGACAGTGCTTGGCAGGTATGCTGGGACTGGAAAAACAAAACTAATCTTGCGCGGAGACATCAATGGGAAAAAACAGGAATTTTCCAATACAGCAAAGTTCCCTAAACAGGAATCGGATCATCAATTTTTGCCAGCGTTGTGGGCACAGCGTAAGGTCGCCTATCTCGTTGACGAAATCAGACTGAACGGTGAAAACAAAGAATTGATTGAAGAAATTACCCGTCTCAGTGAAAAGTATGGAATTATGACACCATATACGTCATTTCTTGTTACAGAAGATGAAGCACAGCGGAGGCCGTCAGGTCGATTCTCAAGGGCGAGAACAGATCAGTCTGCTCCACTCTCTGCAGTTCAAGTCCGTTCGCCAAAACTCGCCCGCAGTGTAGGGCAGCAAGTTGAAGAAAGCGTCCAATTACAAGCACTTCAGACGCAAGCACAAGTAGCGGAAACGGCTATCACTGTTCAGCAGGTCAAAAACAAGACCTTCCATCAACGCGGCAATGTTTGGATTGATAGTACACACAAACCTGAAACTAAGACAACGAAGATTGAATTCGGAAGTGATGCTTATTTTGATTTGCTTAAGAAAGAGTCTGAATTAACGAAATATCTTGCGATTGGCAAACATGTTATCGTTTGTTATAAGCGAACATGTTATGAAATTCATCCGCCTAAGCAGCCGTAAGTCAAATAGATGTCCCTTTCATTAGACACGTTTAATCGTGTAAATGTTAATTGATGTTGTCCTCTGAGTTAATGATATAGAGCAGGTGGATTTTTCAAAGTCAAATCCGTTTTCACGGATGCATCTGAAAAATCCATCTGCATTTTTTCGATTCGGTTCAGAAAAGAGAGCGATACCTTCATCAGCCAGCAAACTCTGAAGTAAACATAAGATGGGTTGCCAATTCTGTTCCTCATATATCACATCTGAACCGAGTATCACGTCAAATTTGCTATGAAAGCACGGCGCGTTCCAATCCATCTGGACAAAAATAGCGGAATTTATACCGTTTTGCTGCGCGTTATGTTTTGAAAATAGAAGCGCATCATACTCAAAGTCTGTAAAAATAACTTTAGCACCCGCTTGACATGCGACAATCCCTCCGAGTCCAAAACCACAACCAATTTCAAGAATATACTTATCGGAGAACGTTTTCCGTATCTTTGATACGTGGCGCGCTAAGCCGATAGCAGATTCCCAAAGATAAATCCAATAAGGTAGAAAAAGCGTGCCTTTGCTATCCTCTCTGCTCAGTTTATCTAAGAAATGATCAGGGTCATCTACAATCGTGAGTAAGATTTCTCTGTCTCCCAACTGGATTGCAGTCTGCGTGATTGGGTAATTTTTTAGATAGTTTTCCATCTATTCATAATACCTGAAATTTATAGCGTTCACTAAATCAGCATCTTCAACCAAAGTAGAAGCTGTTTTTGTAAGGATTATACCAATGTACACTACTTTATGCACACTTATCTGTAAACTCATCGGTTTTTTAATATTTTGGCATGGCCGCAACCGGGAAGTCGCTCCTATAGGAAGAGATATTTGGCAGAAAGTAGGAACTATTGAAGAATTGAATGGCTCTGTGTAAACATTGAGCAGTGCTATAGCACCGCTCAATTCTATAACATTTGCATGACAATTGCACTTGTCAAAATGGGGTAAATTTGCTACTATAAACGATAATTATTACAGTATTTCCAACTGACAAACCGTAGATCGTAATTGATTACCATACAATAAAATACACCATTTTTAGCCAATACAAAAGTGCTGCTTTTAGGAGGAATTATGGCAAAATACGCAAAAGGCTCCGTTCATCCATCAGAACTACAGGAATTTGAGGATAACCAAACAGGCGCGCATATCTATCAACTCACAAACGATAACACTATCAACCATAACCTCTATTTTCTTACCCCATCCTTTACACCTGACCAAAGCCTTATGATTTTTACCTCCTATCGTACAGGAAAGGCCAATTTTTTCAAACTTGAATTTCCAAATGGTGATATTGTGCAGCTTACCAACGGTGCGGAAGTTCATGGTTATTCTGGGGTAATCGCAAAAGATGGAACAGAACTCTTTTATACAGAAGGGGATTCCATTAAAGCAATCAATCTTGACACATTAGTGGAACGCGTACTCGCGGAATTTGCGGGTGGTAGTCTTGGTGAATGCAGCGTCAGTGCTGATGAAAAGTTTATCGTGACAGCGATGAAACGTGATGGAAAATCACACATTACTGTTACTGCAACCGAAGGGAGCGGCGGTGAGATTATCTATACATCTCCTGAACAAACGATTATCCACCCTCAGTTTCACCCAAAACACGCGGATATGATTGCTTATTCTGGCGACCCTGCACCACGTATGTGGACTATTAAACGTGATGGCACTGAAAATCGAAATCTCTATCAACATGACAATAATGAGTTTCTTGTCCATGAAACATTTCTTGGTTCGCAGAACGAATTGATTGTAACGCATTGGCCATACGCCTTGCGGCGCATATCGTTAGACACGCTTGAGATACAGACAATCTCAGATTTTAATGCATGGCACATTGCGAGTAATCGCGCGGGGACGAAGGTGCTGTGCGACACTGTGCATCCTGATATTGGGTTGCGGTTGGTTGATGTGGAAACGGGTGAACATGTGCCTATCTGTTATCCGCAGAGTTCGTCAAGTGGAAGTCAATGGAAAAAGGATCGGTATGCGGTGGCTGAAGATTGGGCTGCAGCACAACAGGCAGGGGATCGGGAGAAATCGTTGAGTTGGATGGAGATGAAGGTGGACACGGTGTATGGTCCGCAGTGGACACACCCGCATCCATCATTTAGTCCTGATGAAACGGCTGTGGTGTATACTTCGGATGTTTCGGGCCACTCGCAGGTTTATGTAGCGGTGATTCCTTGAGGGAAAACTATGCGGCAAGTTTATCGATATTGTTTATACGTTTTTATTGTGCTTTGTGTTTCGTGCATTACATTGGCACAAGAAGTTCATTGGATGCCGGATATAAATTTACGCGTGGCGATTGAAGAAAAACTCGGATTGTCTGATGAAGTGCCGTTGACAAAAGAGAATATCAAATCGCTGATACACCTTGAGGCACAGAACAAAGAGATTCGTTCAATACATGGTTTAGAATTTGCTCAAAACCTAACATATCTCAATTTAGGTAGCAATCAAGTACAAGATATAAATCTGCTGCATAATTTAACGAAATTACGCGGATTAAGTCTGTATGCTAATCAAGTATCGGATTTGTCTTCTTTGGAGTCTTTGACATCCCTTGAATACCTGAACATGGCTCATAATCCAATAAGGGACCTCAGTCCTCTTTCAAATCACACCAATTTAGAAACGTTAGATCTGTTTGATTGTCAAATTTCTGATGTTAGCCCGCTTACAAGTCTAAAAAATTTGAAAAATTTAATACTTACACACAATCGTATCACAGATTTCAGTCCATTAGCGAATCTAATTAATTTACAAAGACTGGATATCAGAGGAAATTTAGGGGATGATATAAGTTCATTGCAGAATTTGACCCTTGCCGAATTTAAATACGATGAAGTGTGTGAGATAGCACCTTTAGGAACTTCTGTTATCTCTCGGATTCAGGCACGAAATTATCCTTTAGTGTTTCAAGCATGGGACAATCTTATCGGACCTATGGAAGATGAACAGACATGGAAAGAAATCAGTCCTTGGAACAATGAAATGCTTTACACAGAACGTGTGACGAAGCATGATCTTCACTGGAGTCCTTTTTTCGGACTATGGTGGGAAACTTCTGAGGCGGAACCTACCTACGGGTTGTCAACCCAGTTAGGTGGTGATCTGGAAGCAGCAAAAGCGATACGCCAACAACGCCTTGATCGCAATCCTAATATGCTGTTTCTCGTTGAAATCCGAATCCACAACCACTTGCGGGCATCTGCATTTCCTTCAGACTCGGAGTTTTGGCTGAGAGATAGTAATAATCGGGTTCTACAGAACAACGGTGGTGAGAGTATGATGGATATCTTGAACCCAAGTTTGCAGAATCTGCTTATTGATCGAATCGTTGCAATTGCTGGTTGTGGGCTTTTTGATGGTGTTATGATAGATGGATTCGCTTTAAACGCTATAGGCTTTGTGGGACGTCATCTCCACTCCGCGACAAATAAAGAAATCATTACAGCAACAAACCAAATTCTAAGCAACGTAAGGGCACGTGTCCGTAATGATTTTTTAATACTGGTGAATGTGAACCGCACGAAACCGACAGCCTACACCGAATATGTCAACGGAACTTTCATGGAAACCGGGCACGATTCCAATGGCAGCTATACCCGCGAAGGACTACAGAAAATTGAGGACACGCTTCTGTGGGCGGAAACGCAGCTGCGAGAACCGCAGATCAACTGTTTAGAGGGCGAGGGTGTTGGGACATCTCCACCTAACAGTCCTGAGAATCAACGCTGGATGCGTGTGTTCACAACACTCAGTCTCACACACTCTGATGGCTATGTGTTATATACCGATGGTACACGCTTTACTGATCCCAAAGCACCGGATCACAGACATCTCTGGTTTGACTTTTGGGACACCGATTTAGGACAACCAGTCGGCGAAAAAGCACAACTTTATGAAAACCGAGAAGGACTTTTCATCCGTGAGTTCACCAACGGTTGGGCAGTCTACAACCGCAGCGGACAAGCACAACAAATTAGCCTCCCGATGCAGACGGCCGGCGTTGCAAGCGGTACTACCAGTTTCCAGCACACTGTCCCCGATTTAGACGGTGAAATGTATCTGAAAACTGAGGTGAATGCAGATGTCAACGGTGATGGCGTTGTGAATATACAAGACTTAGTTATAGTGGCGAATGCGTTTGGCGAAGCAGAACCCGATCTCAATGGTGATGGCGTTGTAAATATCCAAGATTTGGTGATTGTAGCGAATGCGTTTTGAGTTCGAGGTTGAAAACTCCTCCTACAAGAGAAGATAAGAGGCGTAATAAATTGCGCGACTACAAACCCAGCATGTCAAAATAAATGTTTAAGTGTTTTTAGATTTGACTATGGTCTTAAGAGTTCAAGGAAGGGCAGGCACAATATGAATTAGCGCATCTTCTTGTTCTGCGAAATTTCTGAGTTCTGGGTCAAGGTCTATTGCTTGTCCGAGGGAATCTAAAGATTTTTTCGGTTCATTTGTTAGGGCGTAAGCACACGCGAGATTATAATGTAATAGTGGCGCTTCAGGAAAAGTCTGAAGTGCATGCAGGCATATCTCACGAGCATTTTTGGGTTCGTTTTTTTGGAGATAGACAGTTGCTAAATTGACATAACCTTCTGCCATATCCGGTGCCATCTGTATCGCTTTTTTGAATGTTTCAATGGCTTGTGAATACTGTTCAGCAAACAAATAGGCTTGTCCAAGGTTGTTGTAAGCGGACGGAGCATCTTTAAAGAAAAGGGTACGGCTTTTGTTTTTGATCGCTTTTTGAAACGCCTCAATCGCCTTTTCCGGTTCTCCATTACGCATGTGGAAGGATGCTTTTCTGTAGTTGTCATTGAACTGTGTTTGGTGATGCCAAACCCATAGAAACAGTACGGTTACAGCAAGGCAAAACGTCATACAACCGATTCTGAATACTTTATTAGTAGGTGCTTGTTCAGCATCAGAATCTTCTGCAGATTCATGATCTTGATTTTCATTGGAATCTGTGTCAGTTTCTTCTATAGATTCATGTTCTTGGTCTTGAGTTTCGTTAGCAGTCATAATTTGTTTGTAATGTAGAAGTAAATATCAAAATAGGTTTTTTAGCCCTAAAGAAGGAAAAATCAAATGAAAACTTACGGTTTTGGTATTATAGGGTGCGGAATGATTTCTGATTTTCATTCCGCCGCAATTTCCGATTTAGAACACGGTCAATTAGTTGCTGTGAGTTCTCGCAATGCTGACAATGCGAAACGACTCACAAATAAATATAACGTCAAAGGTTATGCCGATTACAATGAAATGCTTAAACGTGATGACCTTGACATCGTTTGTGTTTGCACACCGAGTGGTGCACACCTTGAACCTGCAGTTGCCGCAGCAGAAGCGGGTAAACATGTTATCGTTGAAAAACCGTTGGAAATTACTCTGCAACGGTGCGATGAAATTATCCAAGCTTGTGATGAAGCGGGTATTCGGTTATGTGCCATTTTCAATTCACGGTTTACTGAGGGTTCTCAACTCGTAAAATCAACAATTGAGCGCGGGCGGTTCGGTAAGTTAACTTTAGGTAGCGCCTATATTAAGTGGTATCGTTCCCAAGAATATTATGATAGCGGTGGTTGGCGCGGCACGTGGAACCTTGATGGCGGCGGTGCCTTAATGAATCAATCTATTCACGCCATTGACCTGCTGCAGTATTTTATGGGTCCTGTCCAGTCTGTACAAGCATTTACCGACACTTTAGCACACGAACGCATTGAAGTTGAAGACGTTGCTGTTGCTGCGCTGCGGTTTAAAAACGGTGCGTTAGGTGTCATTGAAGGCACAACTGCTGCCTATCCCGGTATGTTCAAGAAAACCGAAATCTGTGGCACAAAAGGCACCGCGATTTTAGAGGAAGAGGACATTGTCAAATGGGAATTTGACCCTGAACTTCCTGAAGATGCTGAAATTCGGAAAAAATTCGCTCAACAGACAGATACCGGCGGTGGTGCTTCCGATCCACGTGCCATCAATAATGCGAATCACCGACGGCAGATGGAGAACCTTATCACTGGTCTTGAAAATGAGGCTTCACATTTGGTGGACGGTCGCGAGGGGCGTAAAGCGGTTGAAATTATCCTCGCAATCTATCATTCAAGTCGTGAAGGGCGTCCTGTTGAATTACCTCTTCCTGTTTAAAAGCACATCACAATGTAGGTCGGGGTCTCTGTGCCCCGACATGCTGCTTTATGCCGTAACTCCTGCTATATACCAATCAGAACACAGACGGGCACAGAGACCCGCCTCTACGGTTCAATGCAATTTAGCATTACGGATAATCAAATACTATCTTGACTGCTTCATCTTTTTTGTGCAGTGCCATTTCAAAACCTTTTTGTGCTTCGGTGAAAGGCAGATGATGTGTAATAATTGGTGACACATCAATACGTCCTTGCGCAATCATATCCATCGCTAACGGAAAATCATTCGGCACGTCTGGTCCGACAGACCCGATAAATCGGATATTTTTCCTGAAGAATTCAGAGAAATGGAAACCGTATACTTCATCATCTGGCACCCCGAAAGCGAGTAGTGTTGCGCCGCGTTTTAGAAGTTGTAGGCACGTGTTGATTGTTTCCGTTTGATGTCCCACGACTTCAATCACAAGATCAGCCATCCTACCATCAGTAATCTCTTTAACTGCAGCGACAAGGTCTTCATTTGCACTGTTGATTGTATGTGTGGCACGCATCTGCTTTGATACTTCAAGTCGAAAGTCAACCAAATCGGTAGTTATTACTGTTCTTGCACCGAGATTGCTTAACATATGTGTAAAGAGTTGTCCCATCGGTCCCTGTCCTATAATGACTGTATCTAAATTGAGCAAATTGCCTAACTTTCGACATGCCCAAACGACAGTGCCAAGAGGCTGCGACATTAGGATGCAATCTTTTCGGTGAAAATCCACCAACGGCACAGTGACACTCTCATGTGATAGAAAATATTCTGAACATCCACCGATATGACGTGGAAGTGCAAGCACCTCGTCTCCAACTTTGAATTTATCCGACTTGCTGGCAGTTATAACACCAATTGCCTCGTGAATAGAAAGACCATGCCCATACGGATAACGATCAGCAGGCTGTTCAAGGACAAAAGATGGCATATCACTACCACAGATGGCACTGTGGATAGTTTTTAGCATTACTGTGCCATCAGGATAATCTGTCAAATTCGGTTTATCTATATCAATAATTTCGATATGATGTGGTGCAACAATTTGCCCCGCTTTCATAAAAACTCCTTTTAAACTTTTTACAATGGTTGTCCGAGATAAATCTTGTTGCCTTTTATAACCTAAGTTGCCACCTATGTAGCACAAACTTTATGAAGTTTAAGAAAATAATTCGGTAATTTAGCGAGGTTAGGAAACCTCGCCAGCAGGTGGGTACACCTGC
>JAGWBU010000024.1:48292-59165 GCA_021295735.1 Candidatus Poribacteria bacterium
TGCTGCGTTGATTTGGCTGAATCATGCGGAATACCAAAAGCGTATTCCGCCAAAAGGCATTCATAGCGTTGATTTATGGATTTCGCTTCGTACTACCCAACCTTCACTTGAATCGTTATTTCAAACTCACGTTTTTTACATAGAAGATAGGATAGACAAAACTTGTTCATGTAACGTTCCGTTGGTTGCTACAACGCCACGATTTTCGGTCATGCGTCTACCACTAAGGAAGTTAAGCTTTTTTCCGTTTGCATCTGTTACTTTTCCGCCTGCTTCCTCAACTATAATAAGTCCCGCTGCATGATCCCAAATGCACTCACGATAATCAGGATAAGCGGGATTAGGCAGACGAATATAGAGAGATGCTTCACCTCGTGCGACAATTCCATATTTTGCCTGGCTGTCTATTTGTAGAGGCGGTTTGTTAAGTCCTAATTCGTTTGCAATTTTAGTATGTGTGTTGCTGTCCCCATGTGTAGATTCAAAACTTTCTGCTAACCGAGATGCGTTTTCCGAAACGCTTATTTCTCCTAATAGTGTACCTTTTGTTGTATATATAGTTGTGCCTTCACCGCGAACAGCGATAAAGAGACATCCGCGTTCAGAATTGGTGACATCTAAGCGATGCGGCAGATTCGGACATCCTAAAACGCCAAGTTGTACCTCACCCTCAACAATCCATGCTAATGCGATAGCGTACTGATCGCGGCGAAGAAACCCTTTGGTACCATCAATTGGGTCAAGTGTCCAAAAACTTTCCTCAATTTCACCGCTTCCTCTATCAATCCATTCACAAACGTTTTGATTTTGCACTTCACCTTTCACAAAACGTTTAACATAATCTGTGACACGATCCAAAAGTGTGGTATTGTGTTTTAGGGACTGAGCGTCCTCTTCAGCAATAATCGTGTCTGCAGGAAAGGCATCACCAATCGCTTTGCATATCAGTGCTTGCGATCCGAAGTCGGCAACGGTTACGGGACTACGGTCGCTTTTTTGAATGGCATCTGTTGATACCATCTCATCCTGTACCTGTTGACAAAGTTCTCCCGCTTTAAGAACTGCCTCTATTGCAATTTGTTTTTTAGAATTCATTATAGTTACGACACGTTATGTATGTCAATTACCACATCCTTTGATTACGGCACGCGGAGCGTGCCTACTACTATTAAAAAAGCGTTGATCTCGGAATATTTTTAGCCTCGTCCAGTTTACGTTTTGCTTCACTAATATCGTCTATGATGGTTCGACGCGTCGTAGTAAAATTGTCACTTTCTTGTCGGAGAATGTATGCTGGATTAAACGTAGCCATTGCAAAAGGGGCATAACGAGTATCCGTAAACCAAACACCGCGCTCCTCTGTAATTCGGAAGCGCGGATGAATGAGCATTTTTGCAGCCGGAGCACCTAAACATAAAACCACCGAAGGTTGGATTAAGGTTAATTCACTATCAAGCCATTTTGAACACGCCTTAATTTCTGCTGCTTTCGGTGGACGGTTTTTCAACGCGCTTTCTTTTGTTCCCACTGCACGACATTTAATAATGTTTGTTAGCCAGATGTCGCTGCGTGTTAATCCACTTGCAACAAGCACCTCATCTAACATGTTGCCAGCTGGACCTGAAAATGGAAATCCTGTATGATTATCGGCTGCAGATGGACCTTCGCCAACAAGAACTAATTTTGCGTTGACTTCTCCACGACCACAGACGACGTTCACTCGGGTTTTAGCCAAATCGCAATCCGTACAAACGCTTGTGCGCTCTTTGAGACGTTGCATTTGTGTGTGGCGAGTCGAAATATTTTCCATAACTCAGCGCGCACAGTTAGAACACCTATCCAGAATATTGTGTATCAAGTTTTCTGGGAACCACCTGAAGTCTTCGTAAATTGAATACTCGCGTGGATCAACGACTCGGTTGCCCCAAAAGTTAATTGATAAATAGGTTTTTCCCACTTGTATTGATAATCACTTCCATAAGCAGATACACCCATCGGAATATAATCATCCGGCACATGAATAAAAAATGTTCCCTCTGCCTGCCGAGGCGGTTGACAGATGAGCAGATAACTTTGACTGTGGCTATCCCACCCTGCTGACAATATCTCAACACTGCCTTGGGTGTAATGCATGTCTGTAGAAAGCAGTTGGGGCACCTGTTGTTCTTCACGTAAGCATAGCAATTTGGCTGAACGTGGTGCGACATTCATCAAAGTGACATTCTTAGAAACAACGCCTAAGTATTGGCGCATCCAAAAATCATGAACGAGATAGTCCTTGTCTGGATTAAGTCCGATGGCTGCTAAATTCAGATGGATATCGTCCTGTTGATCTTTCCAATTAAATATGCCAACAAGATTCCAAGATTCGTGTGTTTTTTCAATAGATAGACGTAAAATTCGTGGAAAAGCTTCATCATAAAGGTCAATCGGGGTGGCTGCCTCTCCAGAAAGCGGGAATAATTTTGCTATTAATTCAGCGCGTAGTGAAGAAAAAATTGTTGGGGTATTCGCACATGAAACTGCGGCACCACTCAATGCGGCAGCAGTCATCTCAACAATTGACTCGTTTATCGGACGAGGCGCATCTACGTTTAAGTCGCCGTATGCGTGGTTCCAGAGTATGTTACGCGCGGCAAGATACCCAGCATAGCGGCTAAACCTATGTTTTATCCCATTTTGTTGATGCCATGAGTCACTGTTGTCTACATACTTCTGGCGCAAAAGTGGGTAATTAAGAGAAAAACTCCCGATACTAACACTTTCAATGATGTTATAACCTGCCAGTATCACATCATTTTGAGTTGCTTCAACTGCTTCTGTAAGCAAACGAACGGCTAAGCGGTACAATTCAACTGAAGTAAGGGAGCTGTCATGCCAAGTCACATTCGGTGCTACTGACATCATGCCACTTGTATAACTTGACAAATCCGCTTTAATCAAGTCATATCCCCATTCATCTACTAACTGTTTTACTATTTTTCGGACGTGTACTTGCGTTTCAGGATGTGAAACATCCAATATTGCCAGAGCCGCCCCTCTGCCCGGAAGATGTAACTCAACGGGTTTACCCGAAACATCCTTTTTTCGGGATTTACCACCTTTTGATGATGTTTGTTCTGTGTCTTTAGATCGTAGACACGCTTCAGGGTACTTTTGGACTAATTCTGAATTCCGTTCAATGCCAAATGGGTCAATACAGATGCTGGCTTTAAACCCTTCCGCGTGAATCTCCTCAACTATAGGTGCCATACCTTCAGGGAAACGTTCTCTATCCAACGACAAATACCCAGGATTTGCCTGCCATCCTGCTTCCAAATGAATGTAGTCTATTCCACCGGTGAGTGTAGGTTTAAATAAAGGATTTTGGGCAATTGAACGGGTTTGTTCAGTGATGCTATTCGCACACAGTTCCTGTTCAATGTTTTCCGATGATAAACTCCAACCAGAGAAAGTTTTCTGATCAATGTGGCTTGTGGATGTTACGTTATCGGAACTATTTTCTGATAAATCTGGTGGTATTTGCACACCGTTTTCAGCAGCGAGGCGTTCGGTATAACGCGTATAAGATGAGGAAGCAGTATCCGAAAAATCAAGATAGCCAATCTCCGATGTGACTTCCTCCCCCGATTGACACGATTTATGTTCACAGTCATGGTAAAGTGCCCAAGTCGTTAAACCTTGCTGAGATTTACGTTTAGAAGCTTGATAGCCGATCTGCATGCGGGGCCACCACTTGTTTGTCGTGATGAACCCGAATACAAGTGACTTTTTGCTATCGGTGTCGTGTAGGAGGGCATCTTGACACGGTTGTAAGATATTATCTTCATTCAAACTAAATCCATCATAGATTTTACGGTGGGTGCCTGGACTGGGGGATATCGGAGGCATTTTTAGGTAGAGATGGTATTGAGATGGATGACCACCTAATTGGATTGCGCCTTGTTGTGTAGAAACATCAATTAGAGTGATATTTTTTAAGCAGATAGGGGTTAGGTTTAAGTTTTCAACACCAACTTTTAATATAATATAGGGTTGGTCGGCGTAGCAGGTAAGGTAGTTGTGTATGCGTACACCGGTTGCGTCAGATGAATCACCTTTTTTAGGTGGAGAATCAGATGACTGTTGTGAACTGTCCGAATCACTTTTTTCTCGATGCTCGTTGGTTGTTTTGGTTTCATAAGAAAACCGTAGGGTTTGATACGTTCCAAACGCATCTGTTTCTACAGGTTCAGTATGAAACTCCCGTAATCCAGCATCTGAGGTTTTCAACGTAGTTCCATCTTTAAGTTCTATCCATGTGAATGCGTTCTTAATAACTCTTTTGCCTTTTTTATCGCTATAATTCCATGTTCCTTTAGACAAATTAAATTCAATTTGGTACTTTTGATGGTTTATTACGACGAGTTTTCCACGCCGCGAGATGGCTAAGTCCTCAAGTTTCATGCACGTTTTCCTTTTCCAAGCAAGTAAACACGACTTTAATGTAGGCTATTTATGGTAGATTTTACAATTAATGATACACGGTTGCCCGGCGCGCTTATAAAGCTCACCTATAATTGGGAATGCACGCCTACAGATAACGGTAGAAGCTTAAACATATATCCCCGTACTGTTTTTGTCTATCGCATGTGAGTAATCCAAAATTCAATGGTAGTACGTTATGTTTACTATGTTCTACGAGGAGTATTCCTATAGATTCAAGTATGCATGTGTCTGATATGTGTGAAAGGCATTTATTGTAAAGTTCCGCATCGTAAGGTGGATCAAAATAAACAAGTTCAAATGCCTCTGATCGCTTATGTAGCGTATTAATACCTTTTACAACATCCGCTTGAATCAACTGGACCTGTGGATTGCTGGCATCTAAACCACATGCTTGTAGATTCTGTTCAATCAATCGGAGACACTTCAGATTTCGTTCCAAGAAGGTTACCTGTTTTGCACCACGACTAAGTGCCTCAATACCGATATTACCAGTACCAGAACATAAGTCAAGAAATCTGGCATTAATCACTTTTTCTTGTAAAATACTAAAAACAGACTCTTTGACTCTATCTGTTGTCGGCCGAACAGTCAGGTTTTTAGGTGTAGTTAAGCGTCTACCCTTAAATTTGCCTGCGATAACTCGCATTTAGACACCTATGTCAGGTATCTGCCATATTGAATGCTCCGTAAATGAAAATTTATCTGACAGACACCTGACGGATGCGATTTTTAAACAAACAATTCTTTAATTACTGTGCCTTCATTGACAACCCGTATCGGACGACCAGAACGAGAGTAATTTTCTTCTTCATAATTGATCCCTAAAGCAAAACAGAGTGAAGCAAACAGGTTCGGCACAGCTATCGGATCAGTGATCACTTTTGTCCCATCTTCATTGGTACTTCCAATGACCTGTCCACCACGTGTCCCTCCACCTGCTATCACAGCGGACCAACCGTTTGGATGATGATCGCGTCCATCATTCATATTAATTTGCGGTGTTCGTCCGAATTCTCCAAGCCATAGAACGACGGTTTCGTCAAGCAAATCACGTTGGCTCAGGTCTTTGATCAGCATAGCGAACGCTGGGTCAACTACATCAAGGAGTTCTTTAGTTCTTTCAAAGTTATTTTCGTGTGTATCCCAACCATCAAGCGTGATCTCAACGAATTTAACGCCAGATTCAACAAGACGTCTTGCCATCAAACAACCTTGCCCGAATTGATTCATGCCGTAAGCTTCGCGTATTTCCTTAGGTTCTTCCTTAAGTTCAAACGCTTTAATGTTGGGTGAGTTAATAAGTTCGTCGGCTTTTTTGTAGATAGCTTCGTGTGCTTCTGTCCCGTGCCCGGGGCGTTTGGAAATAAAATCTTCTTCAAGATTCTTAAGCATTTTGAGACGTTCACGAAAACGGTACTTATCCATTTGTGCTGGATATTCAATATCTTCCACTTTTTCCAGCGGGTTACTCACAACAAACGGGTCGTGAGAAGCACCAAGGAAACCACCAGAGTATGTTGGCGAATTGATATTCACACAACTTGGCAGCTGAGATTCGTCGTCGTCAAGATAATAAGAGGTCAATGAACCCAAGGTGGGGTGTCGGACTGCACCGCCGGGTGCGTATCCGGTATGTAGTAAATAACGTGCGCGTTCATGGTTGCCTTCGCGAGATACCATTGATCGAATAACAGACAAGTGATGTGCTTGTTCAGCAACAAGTGGGAGATGTTCTGAAAACTGAACACCTTTAACACTTGTCGGAATCGGCATGAAAGGACCGCTATTTTTTACTGACGGGTCTTTTGGGTCGAAGGTATCTAACTGACTTGGGCCACCGCTCATAAACATTACGATGCAATGTTTCGCACGTGGGATAACCTGTTCTAATTGTGCGTTCCCTGCAGAACCAAAGTGTTGCATTGCAACGAGCCCAAGAAAACTACTTACGCCATACTTGAAAAAACTGCGTCTGGAAATTTCATTATGCCATAATTCAGGGGTATCATATTCGGGGATCCACAATCCTGATCTCATTTATTTTACAGCATTTTGAACGCAGGCATCTATGCCAGCAAATGCTTCTCCTAAATTTACCCGCTACAAAGGTCAAGTTACATTCACACCTGCGGGATAGGTGTCAATTTCTGACGTTGTTAGTCTAAAAAATATATCTGCTCCAATTGCTTTCTTTTTGCGACTATATAACATTTTTTTGGTCAACACGCTTACGTCCTAACCCATCTTGACATAAGCTGCTTCCTCAACGACCTTATAGTTTGATGGTGGACATCAATAATATAATAACATACTTACATTTCAAAAACAAGTTAAAAATCAGGATAAGGAAGAAACACGTTTAGTCGTAACTCATTACGACTTTTTCTTGTAGGATGGCTCTTTAAGTCCGATAAAGCGCGTAAGGTTTCGCAAATTCTACTCCATAGGTGTAAACTTAAGAAAAAAATGCTGGATTTTCTCTTGTGGGAGGGCTTTGTAAACCCGATCTCCCTCTTACATTGTGGGAGGGCTTTGTAAGCCCGATTATATATCAGTGTATCGGGGTTGAAAACCCGCAGCATGCCATACGCGCATGCTGCGTTGATTCACTCCCACAATAGGATATATCCTAAAATCACCCGACATGGTAGCAGGCAGGCGCCGCGTGCCGTAGCAAGTTTTGACACATTAAATCAACAATGTAAGAGGCACAATGAATTGCGCGACTACGAACGCCGATACGCTTAGAATTCGAGCGAATCCGCGATTCAGACATCAAAAATCCATCTTGCGAATTATCCCCTGCTGTGCTAATATATCATAAAAGTTTCAAAGGAGATATAAATATGTTTAAAATCGGTGTTATCGGAGACGAGGTTTCACAAGACTTCGCCACCGTAGTCAATTTTGTCCAAGAATTCAACTTGGACTCCATAGAGATTCGTTCGGTATGGGACAAACTTCCGCATCAACTCACTGATACCGATATAGACGAAATGAAACGTCTACTTGACGGCACAGACATAGAGATAATCGGTGTTGCATCCCCGTTCTTCAAATGCGATATGGACAACACGGAGGAACGCAAAGAACATCTTGACATTCTGAAAGGATGTATCCGTACAGCAAAAGCATTTGACACAAACTTGATTCGCACCTTTGTTTTTTGGGATACCGGTAAAACAGCGGAACGTTGGGACGAAATCATCGCTTCTTACGATGAACCGCGCAAAATAATTGATGGTGAAGGCGTTGTGCTCGGTATGGAAAATGAATCTACCACCTCACTCAGTACCGCCAAACTCACCGCACAATTCATTGAAGAAATTGACTCTCCGAACATTCGCGGTATTTGGGACCCCGCCAATGAAGCACACGCAAAGGGCGGCGTGACACCATATCCTGATGCATACAATCAGATGAAACCGACAATGGTCCATGCACATCTCAAGGATGCTGCACCAAATCCGGATACAGGTGAAATGGAATCTGTCCCTGTCGGTGACGGCGTTATTGACTGGCAAGGGCAGCTGCAAGCGTTCGTTGATGATGGTTATGAAGGACATCTCTGTCTTGAAACACACTGGCGGCCTTCTCTCAAAATTGACGATGACCTTCTCAACAAACCGGGTGGAAAAGCCTTTTCTGAAGCAGGAGAAGAAGCCTCACGTATCTGTATCGAAAAGTTGCAGGCAATGATCGAAAAATTAAAGTAATAGGCAAATCCAATGAAAATTAAAGCGGTTCGCACCTCGCTTTACGACATTCCACCACAAGTCGAACGCACCGACGCTATTCAGGCATTCGTCTCAATGGAATTTCCGTTTATTGAGATTGAAGATGCAGACGGTGTGATAGGCACTGGCTTTTCTTATACAATCGGCAAAGGTGGTGAAGCGATTAAACAGATTATAGACGCCTACCTCACACCTATTCTTCTGGAAGAGGATGCTGCCAACATAGACCGAATTTGGAATCGGATGTGGATGGAAACGCATTGGGTAGGCAGAGGTGGTATAGTGGGGTTAGGAATGGCAGCAGTGGATATTGCCTTATGGGACCTCATGGCGAAGCGAGCAGAATTACCCCTCTATCAACTACTTGGTGGGGCGAGAAGTGCTGTACCTGTTTACAACACAGATGGTGGTTGGTTACATCTCACAGAAGATGAACTTGTGAGACAATCCGTAGAATTTGTGGAGCAGGGATTCAAAGGTATAAAGATCAAAGTCGGGCGCGACAGTCTACACGAAGACGTAGCAAGGATATTCGCTGTCAGAAAAGCAATCGGGCAAGACCCCTACCTTATGATTGATGCCAACATGAAGTGGAATGCACGGGAGGCAATTCAACTTGCATGCCGTGTGGAAGAAGCAGACCTTTTCTGGTTTGAAGAACCGATTGAGGCGGATGATGTTGATAGTCATGTCGTATTGCGAGAAAAAACAACTATCCCCATTGCTATAGGTGAGACGATTTACAATAAATTTGTGTTTCAGGAATACATCACACAAGGCGCGGCAGACATTTTACAACCCGATGCGGTACGTGTCGGTGGTATCACTGAATGGATGAAGGTTGCGCATACGGCTGAATGCTTCGGTCTTTCCGTCTCGCCCCACTTTCTGATGGATTTACACGTGCATCTTTCTGCTGCCGTTCCACATTCACTCTTTGTGGAATATATCCCTTCACTTGATCCTGTGTTGTGCGATACTTTAACTCTCAAAGATGGGAATTTTTCTCCGCCTGATCGTCCCGGGCACGGCATACTGTTTGATAAAGAAAAATTGAAACAATATCAAATATCGTAAACCTGATTGACAACATGTGGTGCTTTGTAAACCCGATTTGTCTTTCTTGAGGTGATTGTTAAAACCTAATTCAAACGCTAATCAACGCTGTGAATGTGCCTACGGCATTCGGCGACGTGTGCCTACTACCATGAGGAACAACCATTGAAACTTGAAAATCGCATCGCAATAATTACAGGCGGCGGACGCGGTATCGGTCGTGCTACTGCTTTGGAATTAGCAAAAGAAGGGGCAGATATTGTTCTCGCTGCACGGACCGAAAATGAGATCGCTGCCGTTGCCGATGAGGTAAAGCAACTCGGCAGACGCGCGCTCGCCATCACAACCGATGTTCAACGTAAAACCGATGTTGACAGGATGGTATCCGAAACACTTGACATCTTCGGCAAGGTGGATATTCTCGTCAACAACGCAGGTGTGGCTATCCACAATCCGATACCCAAGATACGTGAAGAAGATTGGGATGTGACAATGGCAGTAAATCTCAAAGGTGTTTTTCTCTGCACACAAGCTGTCTTTAGCCACATGTGTGGACAGAAATATGGGCATATTGTCAATGTTTCGTCGGTATCGGGCAAATATGGTCATGTCAACGGTGGTGCATATTGTGCCTCAAAGTTTGCTGTCATCGGTTTTACTGAAACGACAAACAATGAAGGCAGACCGCACGGTGTAAAATCTTCAGTTGTCTGTCCCGGTCCGGTTGATACCAAAATGCGCCGCGATAATCACCCTGACGATGTAATTGAGCATCTAACACAACCCGAAGATGTAGCGGATCTTATTCTATTTCTTGTATCGCAATCACCCCGCGCGCATACACTTGAGACTGTAATTCGTACCCCTTTAATGTAAGGAAAAGTAATGAAATATACACTCTTCGCACTTCCAATTCTCTATCTATTGCTAAGCGGGTGTTCGGTGCCTTCAAATTCTACTAAATCGTCTGACGCTGTAAAAGGTTTTCGGATCGCGAGAAAGTTAGCATATTATGATTGGACAATTGATCCGGTTGAACGTTATTTCAGCGCGCAGGAATTAGAGTGGCTTGAAACCAATAAGGAAGCAATTGCAGATGAAATTGCTCTATTTATCGGTGATTATTCTACTCCAGCAATCCTTGTTGCAGGACACCTAAAATTAGAATCCTGTTCTCCTATTCTACGTACAATATTGTTCAGTCTTCGGAGTCCTAATGGTGAATCTGGTGGTGATGGTGCTGATTACACACTGGAAGAAACCTTTCTCCGAGACACTATGTACCCACACCATGTGATGTACATTAAGGCAATTGAAAACATCACCGAACTTCCAATTCAAAAAGCCATAGTGCCAACTAACACAGAGATAAAACTGTCGCGTTCCTATGCTGAAAAAGCCTCAATAGATGGTGCAATCGGCGAAGCATGGTGCGCAAAGTGGTTGCTTCTAAAATTAAAACCATTACCAAATAATGATAGATGAGATTCAACAAATATCGGAATATTTCATGATTATAACGACTTGTGCCAGTTAAGTGAAAGTTTTGTTGTTTTTCACAATTGTTCATATTTTGGAATCAACGCCAAATA
>JAGWBU010000024.1:59323-68173 GCA_021295735.1 Candidatus Poribacteria bacterium
AAAATACCTGGACATTTTCTTAAGGTTAGCGGTGTTTGTAGTCGCGCAATTCATTGCCAAATCAACGCCAAGCGCACTTATGGCACTTGTCGCCTCGGACATTTATGGTGTGTTGAAATCTGCATAAGAACAGAATGTCCAAATAATTATGGGTTTCACTATAAATGAAATCACCTGGAATAATGGCTAAATCTGTCCACGCCTAAAAGAAAATGTATATTGATTCGCACGCACATATTCAACTTTCCCAATTCAATAGTGATCGTGATGCAGTGCTAAAACGTGCACACGCAGCTGAAATCTCAACTATCCTTGTTATCGGGTTTGATTTAGAAACCAGTCTCGGTGCGGTTGAACTTGCAGAAAAACATAAAAACCTCTACGCTACCGTGGGGATGCACCCCCATGATGCAAAAGATTTGACCCCCGATGTGCTAAAAACTTTTCGTGACCTGTTAAGTCATCCGAAGGTGATTGCGCTCGGTGAAATAGGGTTGGATTACTATCGAAATCTATCTCCCCGTGCCGTGCAAAAAGAAGCGTTTGAAAAGCAATTAAACCTTGCCGAAGAGATGGGGATGCCAATAATTGTGCATAACCGCGATGCGTATATGGACATTTTACCTATCTTGGAAACGCGACAGGGAAAAATCCAAGGTGTCCTACACTGCTTTACTGGCGATGTTGAACTCATGCACAGAAGTGCTGAAATTGGATTCCATATCGGCATCGGAGGGATTGTTACATATCCAAGTGCCAAAGACATGCAAGCTGTGGCGATGGAAATTCCATCAGAAAGGTTATTGATAGAAACCGATTGTCCATGGTTAGCACCGCAATTCCGACGTGGCAAACGAAACGAACCCGCGTACGTTCGCGCAGTTGCAGAAAAAATTGCCGAACTCCGTAATATCTCCGTAGAAGCAATTGGCAAAATGACAACACACAATTTCAATTCGCTGTTCATAACAGATTAAGCAGAAGGACAAAACTATCAAGTATGAAGCATCTGAATCTTCGCATGTATGCTATGGTTATTGCCCTCATCTGTATTTGGGTGATCTTTACGTTGGCGACTGGCGGAACCTTCTTCAAAGGTCGCAACCTATTTAACCTCTCTCGTCAAGCCGCAGTAACTGCTATTCTCGCCATCGGCATGGTGCTTGTCATTATCTCTGCCAACATCGACCTGTCTGTCGGCTTCGGGGCAGGATTGCTCGGCGCAATTGCCGCGATTCTACACGTTTGGTGGAAACTACCGATTATCTCAACACTTTTCATAGTTATTTGTATCGGAATCTTGATAGGACTGATACATGGTTTTCTCGTGGCGTATCAGCGTATTCCAGCGTTTATTGTCACGCTCGGCGGATTTTTAGTATATCGTGGTCTGATGTTAGCATTTACAAAAGGCGAGACAATCGCGCTCCCTGACAACTGGCTGAAAGCAATTGGTACTGCTCACTTGCCACCGACAGTTGGATGGATTCTCATGCTTGTTGGTATCAGTATCAGTGGATATGTGTTTTTCCGACAACTTGCTTCCTTGCAGTTTAGCCGCAATTTTAAAACTTACATATCTCCGACTTTAAAATTGATTGGTACGTGCGGGTGCATTGTTGCATTTGTCATCGTAATGAATTCTTACAAAGGTATCCCGATTCAGGCGTGCATCCTACTCGGATTGGCATTTGTATTTCACTTCATAGCGAACCATACCCGTTTCGGACGTTACGTGTATGCCGTTGGCGGTAATGCGGAGGCAGCCTATCTCTCTGGGATTAACGTGCGGAGCGTAACGTTGCGGGTGTTTGCAATCATGGGAGCATTAATGGCGATCGCTGGTATTGTTATGACAGCACGCTTGGGTAGTGCTGGTCCTGAAGCCGGACGTCTGCTTGAGTTAGATGCTATTGCAGCTTGTGTTATCGGCGGTGCCAGCTTAATGGGTGGGCGCGGTAGCATTTTCGGTGCTATCTTAGGCGCACTCGTCATGGCAAGCCTGAGCAACGGAATGAGTATGGTAAATATGGGCACCGCATGGCAGGATGTTGTAAAAGGCGTTGTACTCGCTGCAGCTGTTGGCTTTGACATAGCATCGCGAAAGTGATTTTATGCATGTTGGGTTTCGCACGCTCTACCCATAGATGTCAATTTAAAAAAACATGACACACCTATTCCGACTCGGTAGGAGCGTTTCTAACCACTCCGTATTATCTCAAAGGGTCTTGTGGGAGGCGTTTTCAACGCCGATATATCGCGCGGACAAAGCGCTCCACAAAGAGGTCTTGCCAAGAGTGACAACCAGCTAAAGTAAGTCCGATTTATTACCCAAAGGTAGGCGCGTTTACAAAACGCGCCTACCAGGGTGGTGTGCCGCTAAATTGACAGTTATGGGTTTCGCACGCTGCCACCCAACCTACGAGATAATGTAATATAATCACTTAGAAATGGTATAGGCTGTGGGTACTATGACTCAAACGTTTATAAACTACTGCCCAAATTCCTCAATTAAAATCTTTTTCGCATTTTTTTAAACCGTTTTCCTAAATTCTCCCCTCTTTATAACCGAAATCTAATTGGGAATTCTGTTTATGCACTACAATTTTATCACTCCAAACAACTTAACAGATGCAGAACTGGTTCGGCTTGTTCAAGCTCGCGATGAATCAGCATTCACGGAATTGGTGTCTCGTTATAGCCCACGAATTTGGAATATCGTTGTCGAAAATTCGAGGCAAAGACGGGATGCGGAAGAAATTCTCATGGACATCTGGCTGGCTGTTTGGGAAAACATCATCGGTCTACGAAAAGCGGAAAGTTTTGGCGGCTGGTTACGCAGAATTGCTTACACCGCCTGCAACAGATACTACGCCTCCAACTTACATCGGCAAAACGAAATTGTGCTTAGTTATGAAGATTTAGCTTTGCAGATTGATAGAGAAGCAGAACAGCGTTTTCATGATGCAAGCCTCAGAGCAGATGCAAGAGAGGCTGTCCATCACCTTCCACAGAAGGTGCGGTCTGTTGGAATATTGTACTACCTCGAATTGTGGAGTATCAAAGAGATTGCAGATGAACTTAACTTAGCAATCGGCACAGTCAAGACGAAGCTAAGCGAAGTCCGACAACTGCTCCGCAAGGAATTTGAGGTAGAGATAGAACCTATAAGGAGGGGAACTATGACACTTGAAGGGAAAAAACCTGAGAATTTGCAAACGAAGATTAAGGTTATAGGAGTCGGCGGAGCAGGTTGCAATGCTATAAAACGAATGATTGAAGAAGGCTTCATAGGCATTGAATTCTGTGCTGTTGATACCGATAAGGACACACTTAGCACATGCAACGGTGCAACACAAGTGCAAATAGGTGTTAACACTACTCAAGGCAGTAGCGCAGATGGAAATTTTGAAATCGGGAAAAGAGCGGCTGCGGAAAACATGGATGAACTCCGATCTATTGTTTCAGACGCAAAAATGGTTTTCATTACCGCAGGCATGGGCGGTGGAACCGGCACAGCCACTGCACCTCTAATAGCGTCGCTTGCACGAGAGCAAGGGGCATTAACAGTCTGCTTTGTAACACGCCCGTTCGATTCTGAAGGCGAACACCGTGCTGAAAAAGCGGCGTATGGATTACGAGAATTGCAAAATAGTTCACGTGTCTGTGCGGATGCTGTTGTCGTTGTGCCGAACCAACGAGTTCTTGATATGATTGACCAAGAATTGCCGATACAGGAAGCGTTCCAAAAAAGCGATGAAATCCTGGTCCAAGGCGTTAGATGCATTGCAGATATGCTTGTAGAAACTGGCGAAATTTCTCTTGACTTTGATGATATTCAAAGTGTGCTGCGTGACCAAGGGTCTATTCTCATGGGTATTGGAAAAGCAAAAGGTGAAAATCGCGCGAAAATCGCTGCAGAAAACGCAATTTCCTCTCCTTTACTTGAAGAAAACAGTATTGCGGGAGACGGTGTGTGGATTGTTAACATTGCCTCGCCGCCAAATTTCACAATGCAGGAATTGGATCAAGCCATGAAAATCATTGTAGAAACATGTGAAAATGCCCAACCTATCTTCGGATTAGTCTACAAGGATGAATTAGAACTTAACGATGAAGTTCTTGTAACTGTCCTTGCTAATGGACTTGATTCACAAAAAGAACAGGTTTCTCCAATTTCTTCCAGCGAACGTAGTGCATCTACTGGCCAAGGCAATGTTATTTCGCCTTCAAGCGGTTCAGAATTTGTTCATCTACACAATCACAGTGAATATAGCTTGTTAGACGGTGCGTGTCGAATCCCAGATATGGTGCAGTGGGCAATTGAGAACAGTTCGCCTGCTGTTGCACTTACAGACCACGGTAACATGTTCGGTGCGTGGGAATTTTACAACACTGCTAAAGCAGCAGGTGTTAATCCCATTGTCGGATGTGAGGTATATGTTGAAACGGAAAAAGAAAAATCAGATAGCAATTCCCAATGTTCACCGTCCCATCTCACCTTACTTGCAGAAGACACTGTAGGATATCATAATCTTTTAGAATTGACATCACTGGGATATACAGAAGGTTTCCATAGAAAACCGCGCATCAACCTGGAAATGCTGCGTGAACATCACGGTGGCATTATTGCACTGACAGGATGCATTAATGGAATAGTGCCGAAGCTAATTTGTTCTAATCAAAGAGACGAAGCAGTCCGAAACTTGTTAGAATTGAAAGACATCATGGGAGAGGATAACCTCTTTGTAGAAGTTCAAAACCACTATACTGATGAGGAGTTAACGACATATCCAGTGATGGTTGAGTTCGCAAATGAATTCAATCTTCCTATCGTGGGGTCAAACGATTGCCACTACCTCCGAAAATCCGACCACCGCATGCACGAGGTCCTTCTCTGTATCCAGACAAAGAAGACCGTCAACGACCCAGAACGGATGCGATTTAACAATCATTTTTACTTTAAAAATGTTGACGAAATGCGGGAAGCACTTAAGGATTATCCACCCGAAGCAATTATCAATACAGTTGAAATTGCTGATCGGTGTAATCTGAAACTGGATTACGACAAAAGTGTGATGCCAATATTTGAGATTCCTGATGGACATACACATAACAGTTATCTGAAAGAACAGTGCTACAAAGGTTTGCAAGAAAAATATGGAGGACATATCTCTGAACCGATTCATAGGCGGTTGGATTATGAACTGGATGTTATTCAACAAACTGGTTATGCAAATTATTTTCTGATTGTCGCAGATTACGTCGGCTACGCCAACGAACAAGGTTATTTACTCTCTGCTCGCGGTTCTGCTGCAAGTAGCCTCGTGCTTTATGCGCTCGGTGTAATCAATTTCAATCCGATGGATCATGGGTGTTTGTTTGAAAGGTTTTTAAATATTAATAGAATAAATCCGCCGGACATTGATATAGATTTTGCTGCCCATGCCCGTGACGATGTGATTGATTACCTCGTGAGGAAATACGGTCATGATTCTGTCGGTAAAGTTGCTACCTTTGCTAAGTTGGGGGCAAAAACTGCTATCAAAGATGTCGGACGTGCACTTGAAATCCCTCTTGATAACATAGATACCTTGACAAAACTAATTCCAAACCAGCCGGGGATTGCGCTTGATGATGCTTTGGAACAAGTGTCTGAATTTCAGACGCTTGCTGAACTCCCTGAAAATAGAGAGTTAATTGAAATTAGCAGAGCAGTAGAAGGTATGAAACGGCATGTCTCATGTCATTCATCTGCAATTGTGGTTTCAAACGGACCACTTAGCAATTACGCTCCACTTTTCAAGGATAGACATGGACAAATCGCAACGCAATTTGAGGGAAAAACGGTTGAAGATGTTGGCATTATTAAACTTGATACACTTGGTGTCCGAAGTCTTTCAGAGGTTGCTGATTGTCTCAATATGATTCTGGAAAACCGTGGTCGCAGGATTGCACTTGAAGATATTCCATTTGACGATAAACCGACTTATTCACTCATTAGTGAAGGATTGATTGCTGGGTTGTTCCAACTCGAAACCTCTTTCGGTATGTATAATGTGGTTACCGAACTTAAGCCAGAAAATTTTGAGGTATTTTCCGCAATTCCTGCGCTTTATCGTCCAGGTCCGTTAGAAAGCGGCATGATGCAGCAGTTTATCAACCGAAAAAATGGATTAGAATCGGTGAGTTATCTGCATGCGTCGTTTGAGGATGCCCTTAAAAACACTTACGGTGTCTGTATCTATCAGGAACAGGTGATGCAAATTGCGTGTGATATTGCCGGGTTCACGCTTGGTGAGGCAGATATCCTCCGTGATGCGATAGGAAAAAGGAAAGTAGACGTCCTTGAAGAACAACGTCCGAAATTCATCAATAGGGCAGTTCAAAAGGGTATTTCCACTAAAGAAGCAGAGGAGATATACGACCACCTTGAACAACTTGGCAAATATGCTTTCAACAAATCGCACTCCGTAGCTTATGCGCTATTAGCCTACCGAATGGCGTATCTAAAAACGCATTATCCACATGAATTTATGGCAGCAATGATGACGGGAGAGGCAGCAAACAAAGAAAAGATAAAGCGTTACCAAGCTGAATGTGCGAAACTCGCTGACTTTTTGGATGTAGAAATTAATCTGTTACCGCTTGATATCAACACCAGCGAAAAGAATTGCACTGTGGATGGAAACGATATCCGTTTCGGGTTTGTTGCTCTCAAAGGCGTGAGTGATGAAGTGAAAGATTTACTTCTTGTGAAAAGAAATCAGGACGGTTTATTCACATCGATTCAAGATTTCCGTGATCGTTTTGATTCAACAGAGATGGACAAAGAAGTGATTGAAAGTCTCGTCGCCTCAGGTGCATTTAACGCTCTTCCCGCATAATACATCTTTCCTACCATCATGGGCAGGTCATTGTGTCTGCCCATCTTTATGTGCCGATTCCATCCCCTCTTACAAATGGATTGACTTTCCATAAAATATCTGATATACTTACAGAAACAGGCGCAGTTGATTGTAGGGTTCAAATTTATCCTTCACATTACCTTTATACTTCAGGAGATGGCGCGATGCAACCCAAAATACACTCAGCCCCAGCAATCGTCTATCCCGAATCGGACGGTAAACCTATGGCAGAGACTGACTTACATCGAAATCTGATGTTTGATTATATTAAAATGCTAACACACCATTTTGAAAACAGGAATGACGTTTATGTATCGGGCAATTTGCTGATATACTATGAAGAAGGCAACCCCAAAAAGTCGGTTGCGCCTGATGTGTTTGTCGTCTTCGGCGTATCAGAAAAATCCCGTCGTACCTTTTTGACATGGGAAGAGGGGCAAACCCCAGACTTTGTGTTAGAGGTAGCAAGTGCCAGCACACATCAAAACGACATCGGACATAAGAAAGATCTTTATGCGTCAGTACTTGAAGTTGAAGAGTATTATATCTACGATCCGTATGGCGAGATAAGTCCGAACTTCATAGGTTACCGTTTAGTAGAAGGGGCATATCAAGAAATTGAGTTTGTTGATGAACGACTCCCTTCGCGTGTGCTTGGTTTAGAACTCGGTGAACGTGATGGTGTATTTGGTCTATACAACCCAGATACTGGAGAATGGTTGCAACCGCCTGAACAGCGTGCCGAACAAGAATCCGCTGCTCGGAAAGACGCTGAAGCTGAACTTGCAAAAGCCTTAGCTGAACTTGAACGTCTTCGTGCAACCATCAACGATTGATTTACATGTGAAATTTCAGACAGATATTCGTAAAGAGGTAAGATGAATAGTACCGAACGTTTCCACAACTTTACCCAAGTCGAACTACCGCAAGGTTTTAAGGAAAGACTCAATAGAAAGCAGGTAGCCGAGATTACGTTTTCACCGAACGGTTCACGACTTGCAGCAGGCGGTGCCGAACGAATCTGGGTATACGATTTAGCCAGTGGTGAACAGTCTACTGTGCTTTCAGGGCATACAGATAAAATCCGTGCGATAGCATTCGCGCTAGACAATCGCACCCTCGCCAGTGCAAGTGAGGACAGTACCCTCCGATTATGGGACGCAGACACTGCTAACGAAATAGCAACGCTCGCAGGCGAATCTTCAAGTTTAGTCAGTGCGTTAGCATCATCTCCAGACGGTGTGCCACTGACCGCGTGGAATGAGGAGACCGCGCTTATGTTAAGCGGTTCAACTGCTGACCCCGCCAGAATTAGAGCGTTAGCCTTCTCATCAGATGGAAATACGCTTGTGAGCGGCGGTGTGGACGGTAAAATTCGAGTCTGGGAATTAGAAACTGGTCGTCAGTTGTCATCTATTGCAGCACATGATGGATTAGTATTGGCACTTGCATTTTCCCCTGACGGCAAACTGCTTGCCAGTGGTGGATCAGATGCTACAGTGCGGTTATGGGAATTAGACAGTAAACATCTTCTTTCAACCTTTACCGCACATTCGGATTCGGTAAATGCCTTAGCGTTTTCCCTTGATGGGAAAATACTTGCGAGTGGCGGGAGAGATCCAGAAATCCGGTTATGGAATGTAGGAGCGATGGGTCTGATGTCCACTATCCCTGCGCAAGCAGGTTTTGTGTGGGAATTGGCATTTTGGGGCAGCGATCAAGACGATAAACAACAACTTATCAGTGTAAGCAGAGATGGTGTGCTTTTTGTGAGAGAATAGATATGACATTTCAATATAATCGAGATGCAGATATTTTGTATATAAATGAGGGGTGTGCATAATTGAATTTAGTCAGGATATAGGTTATACTCTTATCTTAAAGGATAAAAGAAAGGGGTATTAACCATGTGTTATCCTGACCAAAAGTATTATATCATGTT
>JAGWBU010000025.1 GCA_021295735.1 Candidatus Poribacteria bacterium
AAGTATATTTTAAATCAAAACTTTCGCCGTCTACATCCCCTACCTAAAGGCAGGGGGTTTGACGGGGAGTGCTAAAAACTGCGCACTGCTTGACGTTCTGCTGCCGTGATGCGGCACCTTTATAATTTCTGCCCTCAAATCCTGCCGAGACGCGATTAAACGAGTTTCAGCCTTGGACTCAATATCGCCAGTGAATAAGATGTCTACTTCTCCATAACTGAGTTTCATCACAAGCGAATCATCGTTTTTGTCTTCATCTATAAGATTGGTGGATGCTTCATCAATCGGGTGCAACAGATTAAGTGCAGCAGTAGGCGTCAATTCAATTGCACCTGCATACAGAAAAGAATAAGGAATACCTTGTGCTTTGGCAATACCGCGTAATCGTTGATGGGTTTGTGAATCAAGTTGCATGTCTGGTATACCGAAGATCCGCTTCACCTTAAAGTTTTGAAGAATGTATGCAAGTCCACCGCCGTGGTCAATGTCTGGATGTGTGAGCATCACCAAATCAAGTTTCCGAATACCATGTGCATCAAGATAAGGTTCAATAATTCGCTCACCTACGTCATACTCAACCTCTCTCTGACGCTTTTCATCATAATATGAACGTTGGATGCCGCCATCAATTAACATTGTTCGTCTATCAGGAAATCTGACAATAGATGCATCTCCTTGTCCGACATCAAGCGTAATCACTTCTAATAAACGCCCTTTTTCATGGCATGCGCTGTCCCAAACCCAAAATGCCACAACCGATAACCCAATTAGGCTCGCAACTCTCCATTGCTTATAAACATATCGCCAATGGGTAATGCCTATACATACTGCTATGTAGACAACGATAAGACCTAACGTTGGCGGTGCTAACTTCATTACACCCCATTCCTGTCCAAAAATTCCGATGAATTTTAGAAATGTAAAGATGATAACATGATTAACCAGTGCCAGCAGCTTAGCAAGTGGTAGCCAGACAAATCCCAAACAGACTGAAACAATACCCGCTCCAACAATTAGCGTTACCAGAAGAATAGCAAACGGTCCAACGATTATACCGAGTGGGTATGCCCTATAAAAGTGAAAAGCGATAAGCGGTCCAGTGCCAAGTTGTGCAGCGAATGTCACAAGATAGGATAACACCAACCATTTCACTGCTGTGTTCTTAATTTTTTGAAGGCGACTAACATCACCAGATTCAGAAGACGCCCACAACTTCCGAATAGGTTTCTCCATTTTTGGAACAAAATAAACAATGGAGGCAACGGCAACAAACGAGAGTTGAAAGCCAACATCCCACAACTGCATTGGGTTTAAAAGGAGTAATACCAACGCAGCAAATGCAAGTAAATTATAAATGTCTGCCTCACGATCAATTATCGTGGCAAAAAGATATAGGGTTGCCATAAGTGAAGCACGGAAAACAGATGGGCGAAAACCGACCAAGCACGCGTAAATAAGCACTGCTAAAATCGTCAAAAAAGAAAGCACCTTCTTGGGAATTCGAAATGCGGATAACCCGACGTAGCAAAACATCGCAACAAGTCCAACATGTAGACCTGACACTGCCAACACATGAAAAGTGCCACTGTTACGAAAGATGTCTAAAGTTTCTGGTGGCACTTCGCTCCGTTTTCCGAGAAGTATCGCTTTGAGCAATTGCGCATGCAACGCGTCTGTTGGAGGGGTTTCTAACCCTGATGTATTTGTAGGAAAGGTATATAACCTACCATAGATATCATCAATAATCCGTTCCGTCCGCAGGCGAAGTGCTTCTATCCAACGCAGTGGTGGAAACCCAGATTGCTCACCAATGCGAAGCAATCCTTGATGATAGATTATACCAGAAACACCTTGCCGCGCAAGGTAGGCACGATAGTCAAAACCGCCGGGATTTCTTTGTGTATTGGGTTGACGCAGCACGCCCGTCAGTGTTACCTTTTTACCGTAACGTAGTGGGATACGTTCTTGAAACCTAATCAAAAACTTTGCAGACGCTGCCTGATCGGGATCTGATAAGAGTTGAATCTGTCCGACAGCATAACCGGCTTCCCACTTTTCGCCGCGCTCCGGTTGGTAGACTGTTTTGCCTGTGAAACTAATCGGTTGGTTATAAAAATGGGTGGGTATTGATGGGACGGTGGCAATTTCCAATCTCAACATCCCACATGCAAAGACTGCAATATGCAGTAACACGTAACAGACATATTTTGACCGAGTTTTTATTAGGAGGCTGCAGATAAGGCATATCAACACAGATAACCATAGCCAAAGAATTGGGATTGATGTGTATTCACTTATGAAGATGCCGCTCAGAAACGGGATGAGGGAATAGAGCGCGGGTCGTGGTTTGAGTGCCATTTTGTTGTATAAAATTTGCGGTGGGTATTTGCCCCATTATATTGAATGCTATGAAAATTATCAAGGTTATGTTTAGGGTCATGGACTCCCAGAGGCATTCAATTTTGCAATAATTTCTTCTTTTCTCTAAAACCTCTTCCTGTAGGAGCGAACTCCAGCTCGCGACCATGTCCAAAATGTTAAGAAAATCACGAGAACTGAATGGCTCTGGAACTCCCGAAACCTGCTTGACATTTGCTGCTATTTCTGATATTATATCAATATACTTATCAAGAATATAGATGGAAAGGAAACCATGCAGAACGCTTACTCTCTCTTTTCATTAACAAGTCTTGTCCTGATATTCTTACTATTTACAAGCATTGCGTCCGGCCAGCAGTATGTCATCGTCGAGATGGAAAACGGCGACAGACTCACCGGCACATGGCGCGGTGCTACCGATACACACTTTGAAATTGAATATAACGGACAGGTTATAAGACTTCCATTACAAGGACATACGTTAACATTTGTCTCAAAACTGGAAAATGTTCCAGACAGAACTGCAGCAAAACATTTTCGTAATGGACGCGACCTGTTAGATTTAAATTTTCCTGAATTAGCAAAGCGAAAATTTGAAAAGGCATTAGAAGAATTTCCCAAGTTTGCAGATGCACATTACCAACTCGGATTACTTTATAAAACAGACGGTGACTTTGCAAAAGCATTGGAACGGTTTCGTTCTGTCGCCCTGATAGATGCACAGAAATTTGACCTTGTGCCGCAACTACAAGAGATTGGGAATAATGCGATTGCTACGATTGATGATAATGTGGTTGCTATGGAAAAGTATGCACAAGCAGTTGATGCCTTCCAATTAATACTTAAGCATTACCCCGAACATGAATCGGTCCCAACACTTACCTACCGCGTCGGATTTCTGTTGATGAAACAATTGAAGGACACTATGGCAGGGCTTGAATTGTTGCAGACAGCAGTCAAAGATTTTTCTAATGTCCCTGAACATGAGGAGGCTGTTTACCAGATAGGGGTTTTGCAAGCTGAAATAGGTGAACCTGAAAAAGCTTTAAATACTTTGAAACAATTCAGTAGGATCTACCCAGAAAGCGATTGGGTGGATGATGCTCACTTAAAACGAGCAATAATCTATTTACAAGTCGGTGACAGAGAAAACGCTGTTAACTTAGCGAACCTCGTACGGCAAAATACCGATGATCCCAACATTTTTGAACAAGCAAACGACGTATTACAAGCAAGTGCTTGGGACATCTACACAGACAAATTACCTGATCCTAATATCCAGACCATTGCAGTTGATGGAACATCGCTCTGGATAGGTACACCAAAAGGGATAGCCCAGATCGAAACTGACGGCAATGGCGGATGGAAAGCGATTGAAGGTGCCGCATGGCGAATTAACGAACATGCTTCCACAGCACCTGATGTCCGCGCAATTGTAGTAAACGAATCTGAAGTATGGGTTGGCACCCGAAATCAAGGCATCATACACTTTAATAAAGAAAAGAACGAAGTAACAAATTACACAATTGCCAACGGTTTGCCAAGCATGTGGATCCGAGACATCAAGATGGATAACGAAGAAATTTGGTTGGCAACAGATGCTGGTGCGATGCGCCAAAATCTTAAAACCGGAATACAGAACCATTATAATAAAGAAAACAGCGATATCCCTAACGATATTCACTCTATAGCCCTAACACCTGATACTGTATGGATAGGCACATCAGGCGATAACATCGCTATTTTTGATCGGGAATCAGGAGTCTGGAACTCTCAGCGTTTTACAAAAATAGAACCAGAAACACAGATTGTAAGGTTTGATGTTGTTGAAAACAAAATACTATTTTCTTGGTATAATGAAAGTGAAGAAAACCAGGGGAACGGCTTTTTTAAGGCAAACTGGGATGGTACGGATGGAGATTCTTATCCCGTGAGAGCCGATTTAGAGGAAAAGGAAGAGTTAGATGACATCTACGTTACTGGAGTTGCTGGCAAAGAATACGTATGGGTTGCTGTGAATGACTATATTGCAATCTATTATCCCGATATTGGTGAATATGATGACAACACTATTGATTATCCCAAAATAGTGTTGGATGATTTATCTATTCAGTGCATTGCGATTAACAATGATCGCGCTTGGATAGGCACTAACAAAGGCATGCTTATGATAGATAAACAAAAATTCAGTCAGACGACAGAATAGGGTTTCGGACAACCTGACATTTCACGTACCTAACCATGCAACAACAGACATGTACAAAGCAGGTCATCCGCTGGAATCAGTCAAAATCGACGTCTGTTGAAGACGAATTGGTCGTTGAAGAACCGCTTGAAATTCGGGTAGGACAGCAGAGTTTAATCGTTGTCATGCGGACACCAGGACATGATTTTGAACTCGCAGCGGGTTTCCTTTATACCGAAAGCCTCATAAAATCTGTAAACGATATTGAAATCATAGCATACTGCGATGATGATAACGCCACAGCAAAAGATAACGACCAGCATGCGCTCCTATCTGAGATGCAAAATATCGTCAACGTCCGATTAGTTAAAGACTTGAATCTTGAGGAGCAACAAGGATGGCAGCGAAATTTCCACGCAAATGCAAGCTGCGGTCTCTGCGGTAAAATGACAATTGAATCCGTAAAACACCAAGTTACACCATTAGATTTGACATTCCGCTTGAATCAAACAGTGTTTTACAAACTCAATGATCAACTGCGAGCCGCACAATCAGTCTTCGAAAAAACAGGCGGACTGCATGCAGCAGGGCTTTTTGATGAAAATGGTAAACTCCTCATTGTCAGAGAGGATATAGGCAGACACAACGCAGTTGATAAAGTCATCGGACAAGCGTTACTATCAGATATGCTACCACTTGACAAACACGTTTTGATGGTAAGTGGACGCGCAAGTTTTGAAATCGTACAGAAAGCACTGTTTGCACGAATTCCTATCGTTGTTGCTGTTTCGGCTGCATCCACACTCGCTGTTGACTTGGCAGATGAAGGAAATCTCACGTTAATCGGTTTCATGCGGGGAAAGCGTATGGCAGTTTACAGCCACCCTAATCGGATACGCAGTGGATAGGGAAAATCGAAAAAAGATAGCAATAGGTTTTTCCTATCTTTTTCAAACGGAATGTCTCTATTGTGACAAGTAAAACTATAAGGAGTAAATTTTCATGTATTCCATTTTGAGCGGCATCCAAGGACTGGTTAACCTACTGTTTTTTGTTGCTATTGTTGGCACTATAGGTGTTTCGTGGGTTTTCGCGGATCGGTTGCACAAACGCCATAATGCTGATTTTCCGTGGGGTAAAGCTTTAGCAATAATCGGTATTGAAGTTCTTACCATGATAGCCTTTAACATCTTCTTTGAAATTTTCAAAGCAAATTGGTTGTGGATTTCCATTGTCGGGATTATTGTGATTTTCATCATTCTCTCGCGAAAAAAGCGAAAATATGTCTGAAGAAATAGTATGTGGGGTAAAGGTTGATTCTACATCATTACCTCACATTTTTGAAAGGAGATAACTATGCCTCGAACCGGTAGAGCCGTAGTTGCTTATGGTAAAGATTTTGAGGTCCGCGAATACCCCGTGCCTGACCCTGCTCCCAACACGCTGCTGCTCCGTCAAGAGTTAGCTGGTATCTGCGGCACTGACCTTCATAACTGGCAAAACGGCTTCAAAACAGAAATTCTATTGGGACATGAAAATGTCGGTATCGTTGAAGCAATTGGCGAAGGCGTGAAAACAGATTATGTCGGCAAGTCAATCAAAGAGGGAGACAGGGTTATATTCGCACCTGGCACCGACTACGGCGGGTACGGTTTTCAATGGAATCCTGATGAAGCACCACATTTCCGCGGTGGGTTTGCTGATTACATGTATCTCACCTATCCCAATACTTGTTTTATGAAAACAGATGTTTCACCAGAGGTCGCTGTCCTTACAGAACCTTTTACTGTTGGTGTTCATGCAGTCATGCGAGGTGATATAAAATTCGGTGATACCGTCGTTGTCCAAGGCTCTGGAGCAATTGGCTTGGTAACACTTGCCTGCGCAAAATTGAGCGGTGCAGGAAAAATAATTATGGTCGGTGGTCCTGCCGGACGGTTGGAATTGGCAAAACGACTCGGGGCTGATGTTACAATTGATATAGAAGAAGTCACCTCCGCTGAGGAGCGGACAGAACTCGTCCAAGCTGAAACACCTCGTAATGCTGGTGCTGATGTGGTCTTTGAATGTGCAGGTTTCCTTCCTGCGACACCAGAAGGATTAGGTTACACTCGCCGTAGCGGCACTTTCGTAGAAGTCGGTCACTTTGTTGATATGGGTTCAATTGATTTCAATATCAATCAGTTGCTCATGCGCAAAAATCTTCGCGTTGAAGCAATCTGGGGGAGTCAATACGAGCATTTCGTCCGAGGACTTCCGCTCCTTGAAAAAAGTGATTTGCCTTTTGCTGATATGGTGAGTCATCAGTTACCACTTTCACAGGTTGAAGATGGATTTAAGGCACTTGATGGCGGATATCGAATTAATGGCGAGACGGCAATTAAAATTGCTGTCCGCGCTGAGGAATAAGTAAAAACAAATAATTGAACATAGGAGATATAATTTATGTCAAAAACCTATCGCGTTGGCTTTGCTTCGTTAGTGCACGACCATGTCTGGGGTGAACTGAATCGGTGGAAAGAACATCCAAACGTTGAGATCGTCGCTGCAGGCGATGTCAACGCGGAATTACGCGACCAATTCAAATCAGAAACGGGTGTTGAAACCGTCTACGATTCTTGGCAAGAATTGCTGGATAAAGAGGAATTAGACATTATTCAAGCATGTGCAGAAAATAACGCTGGACCGGAAATCGTTGAATCTGCAGCATCTAAAGGCATCCATGTAGTTTCTGAAAAACCGATGTCAGCACGGTTATCACAAGCGGATCAAATGCTTAACGCTGCGCAAAACGCTGGCATCTCCCTGATGATTAATTGGCCTACTGCATGGAGTCCCGCGCTGAATTTTGCCATGGAGCTTATCAAAGACGGTGCAATCGGTGATGTTTTCTATTTTAAATGGCGTTCAGCACATAATGGGCCAAAAGAAATCGGATGTTCCCGCTATTTCTACGAGTGGCTATATGATGAAGAGAAAAATGGTGCAGGCGCGTTGATGGATTACTGCTGTTATTGTGCTGATATGTGCGCTTATCTACTCGGTTTACCTGAGCAGGTAACCGCCTTCCGAGGAACTTTTGTTAAAGATTATCCTCTCCCTGACGACAATGCCGTTATCCTCATGAAATACGGCAATGCATTCGGTATCACAGAAGCATCGTGGACACAAAAAACAGGCTATGTCACCCCAAATCCTGTGGTTTACGGCACCGAAGGCGCTTTGACAGTAACTGGCAACCAAGTAAATCTGAGTCCCGCAGGCGGTGATGCTCAAGTTATAGAACCTGACCCACTTCCAGAAGGTATGCGGAACGCTCCAGAATACTTGATCCACTGCCTCGAAACTGGTGAACCGATAGATGGTTTGTGCTGCCCGTATATAAGCCGAGATGCACAAGAAATCTTGGAGGCAGGACTTGTTTCTGCAGATAGCGGGCAAGTTGTTAATTTACCGATGACATAAATAGACGATAATTTATATAATTTCTTGGACTCTTTTCACCAACTAATTTCAAACAAGGAGAACCTAATTGAGCGAAAGAATACCAATAGCCTTACAGTTATATTCTGTCCGAGAGGATTGCGCAAAAGACCTATCCCTTGCACTTCAGGCAGTCGCACAGATGGGGTATGAGGGCGTTGAATTTGCTGGCTACTACGACCGAACCGCAGAAGAATTGCGCGGAATGTGTGATGACCTTGAATTAAAAGTTGTTGGCACGCATACAGGATTGAATACACTTCTCGGCGACGAACTTGCCAAGACAGTGGAATTCAATAAAATTCTTGGCAATCCCTATCTGATTGTTCCGGGCTTGGGAGCAGAGTATAGTAATTCGCGGGATGCGTGGTTGAACACAGCAAAACTTTTCAACGAAATCGCAGAAAAAATCGCTGACCAAGGCATGTTCACTGGCTATCACAACCACACAGGTGAATTTAAACCTTTAGACGGTGAAGTGCCGTGGGATACATTCGCAAGCAACACTCATGACAGTGTTGTCCTGCAAATTGACACTGGACACGTCCTCCGCGCAGGTGCCGACAATGTCCCGTTTATTGAACGTTATCCAGGCAGATCAAAACTGGTTCATATCAAAGAATACTCTGCCACGAATGACAAGGCACTCATCGGAGAAGGGGATATACCTTGGGACGATCTGTTCCATGCCTTTGAAACCGTCGGCGGCACCGAATGGTACATCGTAGAGCAAGAAAGTTATGCGTATCCGCCGCTTGAATGTGCCGAAAAATGTATTGAAAATCTACGAAAGATGGGGAAAATTTAGGTTTGCGTGAACCCGATGCATCGCAACCGAAAGAAAGTGCTTGCGCTGTTGAGACGGATCTTCTGCTCTGGTGGGAAGACTTCTACCTACCTGTTTTTGAGTACGTCCTACCCCAAATGGGAACATTGGAAGGGAAAAAGGTGCTTGAGTTAGGCACAGGCACAGGTGGCACCGCTACGCTGCTTGCAAAACAGGGGGCATCCGTTGTTGGAATTGATCTGTTGCCCTTTCGGCTTGATGAAGCGAAGGAAAGGGCAAACCGACATAAAGTAGCTAATGCGGTCGATTTTTCCTTGATGGATGCTACGCAACTCGCTTTTCCTGACAACACTTTCGATTTTATCATCTCTAAATCTGTATTGGTATTTACAGAACACGTGCAGACTGCCAAAGAGTGCTACCGTGTTCTTAAACCGGACGGAAAGGCGATCTTCATGGAAAATATGCGAAATCACCCTGTAGTGTTGCTCTATCGTAAGCTGTTTCTCAAATACTCCCGTGAGTTGCATTATTTTTCACTTCTCGATATTGAGGGAATCGGAAAAGAATTTGAGGAGATAGAACACCGCGAATTCCATCTTCTCTCTTTAGGCGCGCTGTTTTGGAAACGGATAATCCCAATTCCTATTTTCTATCGATGGACACTCCAGTTTCTTAAATTGATTGATAAAAATCTTTTGCGAATGTTCCCCGTACTCAAGCGTTTCTGTTGGATCACCGCTATGATTTGTCACAAAAAGGCTTGAACTTCATAACCATTCAATTGTAGCGAAGCATTCTTGTAGGAGGACTTTGTCCGCCCGATTTTTCCTCTTGTCCGAGCGACCTCCTGGTCGCGATCGGGGAGGTCGCTCGGACAGAAGAAATATCCTTTACACTCAATCCGAGATTCAAACAAAGCATCTGTCGTTAGTTTAGTTAAATTGCGTAAAACTTGTGTTCCGTTCTAACCAACCTACAAACTAATAAGCACCAGTCAATCTCTTTGATAAACCATTTGCCCCTTGAGAATCGTCGCTATCAAATCTATCTCACAAGTTGCATCATTCCACTCAAATAAAATCAGATTTAGGTGGTCATTTTCACCGATATTAAAAATTTCCTCTTCCACACCAAGTAACCGCGTAGGTTGTCGTGTGGCAAGCGAAACTGCCTCTGCAAGTGATATTCCGGCAAACCGAACACTGTTTTCAACCCCCCGTGCCAACTCAATTGCCGAGCCTGCAAGATACTCTGTGCCAGCTAAACGCACACACCGATCCGCAGTTAAGTCCACAGGTTGTCCAGCGAACTGATAATCCCCAGGCGGCATCCCTGCTAATGCCGTAGCATCGCTAACGAGAATACACCTTTCCAGCGTTTTTGCACGTATCATTGACTTAACAACAGCAGGCGGCAGGTGATGTCCATCAACAATAAGACTCGCGTGGAGTTCATCGGCAGCGAGTTGTTCCCAAATGTAGTTCGGATGGCGCCGGATAACCGCATGCGTGCCGTTGCCAAGATGTGTAGAAAGTTTGGCGCCTGCACTAACTGCCGCTCGGATATCTTCCGCAGACGCATTCGTATGTCCTATCGCCACGACTACACCATTCATAACTAACTTTTCAATAAAAGGAATAGCACCCTCTTTCTCAGGGGCAAGTGTTACGATGCGGATCATACCTTCAGCGATGTCCTGCCATCGCCGAAATTCGTCCCAATCTGGATCTCTGACGTGTTCTAACGGATGTGCACCGCGTGGACCATCTTCTGCTGAAATATAAGGTCCCTCAATATGAATTCCAAGTATTGCGTGAGCAGCCAACGGGTCTCTTTGACACGCTTCTACAATAGCACGCAGAGAAGCACTGATATTCTCAAAGGATGCCGTCACTACTGTTGGACATAAGAAACCGGTACCGACGCGCCAGAGCGCACGAACCATCTTAGACACATCCGCTGCTGTGACTGTAGCAACATTGAGATCAAATCCAGCGAAGCCGTTTACCTGTATATCTACAAAAGCGGGAGCAATCCATGCGTTACCATCAGTAGATGTGACCTCGCGCATTGATTGAACGCGGTCGCTTACAAGGGTAATTTCAACGGATCTATTATCAAAAATGGTGTGTCCACTAAGTTTCATAATGGATTTACTATAAACTAAAAATTGATTTGTCGCAAGAAAAAGGTTGCATTTTTTGGCAAATTCGGTTAATGTATGTTAACCTTGAACAAATCCCGACTGATCGTATGGGCAACATGTAAAATATGGAGGCAGAAATGGAATATCTTACTTATGGAAAAACAGGTTTGGAAATCTCACGACTCTGTTTCGGGGCAGGAAGATTCGGAGACACCTGCAAGACTCACGAAGCAGGTGCTAAACTGATGTTAAAGGCACTGGACGAGGGCATAACCTTCTGGGACACTGCCGAAGGCTACGGAACACAACCGCATCTCGGTGAAGCAATTCGTCAGATTAACCGCGAAGAAATCGTCATCCAAACGAAAACTGCCAACAAAGACCATGAAAGTGCATCAGCCAGTATACAAAAAGCACTGCGTGAACTGCAGACAGAGTATATAGATGTTATGTTACTGCACGCAATCTCTTCGCCAGACGATTTAGCAACACGGGAACGTGAAGGTGCGTTTGATGCGTTCCGAGAAGCGAAAGCTGCTGGCAAAGTCCGCGTTATCGGGTGCTCCACTCACATATACACCGGTCCTGTCATGGATGCAGTGATTGATCATCCTGAGATTGATGTTATCCTCACAACAGCGAACAAGGAAGGCAGGATGTTAGAAGGCGGGCCTTTTGAAAAACATCTGGAATATATCCAACGCGCTTATGACCTCGGCAAAGGTATAAGTATCATGAAGGTTGTTGTAGCAGGAGATATTCCGGAGGCGGATAGACCTGAATGGATTGAGTGGGGATTCAACCTTGAAACAGCGCATGCGATTAACCTCGGCATGACTGAAGATCAGCATATCACGCTGGATGTTGGATTGGCGCGGGCAAGTGCGCGAAGACGCCTTGTTCAACGCAAGGCAGCATAACATATTTATCTGAGGATATCTTAATGTCGGCAACGATGCGCGCTATAATGTGCCGTGGACCGCAAGATTACCGACTTGAAGAGGTCCCAATACCGCATGCCGGTCCTGGTGAAGTTGTCATCAAGGTCAATGCCTGCGGTGTTTGCGCGAGTGACATCAAATGTTATACAGGCGCACCACTTTTCTGGGGGGACGAACACCGCAAACCGTACGTAGAAGCACCCGTTATTGCTGGACATGAATTCATTGGAGAAGTCGTTCAACTCGGTGAAGGTGCAGGTGAAAAGTACGGACTACAACTCGGAGACATAGCCATCGCGGAGCAGATCGTCCCGTGTTGGGAATGCCGCTACTGCCGCACTGGAAAATATTGGCTCTGTCAAGTTCACAACATCTACGGATTTCAGCCGGTTGTGAACGGCGGCATGGCAGACTATATGAAATTCCCTGCGCGCTCACTTGTTTACAAGGTGCCATCCGACATACCCTCAGCAAGTGCAGCGATGATTGAACCGCTTGCATGTTCCATTCATGCCGTTCAACGCGGAAACATTGAATTCGGAGACGTTGTCGTCGTGGCAGGTGCTGGCACGCTCGGTCTTGGCATGATCGGCGCGGCAAAACTGAAAAACCCAGGCACGCTTATCGCAATTGACCTTATCCCCAAACGGTTAGGTGTGGCAAAGAAATTGGGCGCAGATATAACTATCAACCCATCGGAAACGGATGCTGTTCAACAAGTGTTAGATTTAACCGATGGGTACGGATGTGATGTTTACATTGAGGCAACAGGACATCCAAAGGCAGTAGAACAAGGACTTCACATGATCCGAAAAGCAGGAACTTTCGTCGAATTCAGCGTCATGCGGGAACCGGTAACCGTTGATTGGACTATCATAGGCGACACGAAAGAACTAAATATACACGGATCCCATTTAGGTCCCTATGCGTATCCGCTCGCTATTGACTATATTCACAGCGGTGCTATTGACGTAAGTCTTATGGTCACGCATCAATTAACGCTGGAAGATTATATAACTGCCTTTGAGATGGTTCAAAAAGGCGCGGATTCCATTAAGGTTCAGTTGGTCCCTTAAGAGGTCATATTACATATAGGGTTATTCGATTCTTGAGAACACTCTTGTAGGAGGGCTTTGCAAGCCCGATTTTTTTGCTGCCAAGGCAAGCGACTTAACGAAGATATTATGGGTGAAAAAGATAAAAAACGAGACCCAATGCCTCCGCCTGATACCACCCCAGAGGAAATTGGCGAATTTTGGGACACACATAGCCTTGCCGATTATTTGGACGAAACTCACGAAGTGGAATTTCAGGTTAATCTCGAATCAAGACTGAAGCATATTCAAAATGTCGCAAAGAGTAAGCGGATTAAAGAAAAATAACGTGAGTTTGCCTAAGGTGGTAGCGAATCGACAACAGCCCCTTTTACCAGACTGATGCTGATATAAACTACGGTAGCACAATTTAACATATACGCTGAAACCCTAAATTTCAGAGTCGCATTTTTTTTTATATTCCGATAAACCAACGCCTATACTAATCGAATAGGCATTTTTGCTAACTGTTTTTTGGCATTTTACTCTGAAAACTCTGAAACTTTACAAACTGAAAACAGCTTGCCCAATACTCTTTTCCTATGATATAATAAAATCTAACAACGCGGAAACGGTAATAGTATTTGAGATTGCCCAGTCCTTCAGAATTAATCTGAAGTTAGGTTGCGCCCGAAAGAATATGCTATTAGATGTCAAAAAGCCGAAAGCATCTCGAATTGCGCTTATCAAAAGCGATACTCCAGATTCATTTCAACAACTGCTTCAAAATTACTGGACTTGGCACTATAACGACTCGCTCTACGATGCTACCAAGCTACTTTTAAGCACAGACTTAGGATGGGAACAAGTTCCACAACACACGACACCTCCGGTTGGAGAGGTCGTTTCACCTCTGGGAAATGCGCTTGCACACGCAGCAAAGGAAGTGCGCGAGGCTGCCCTTCAAGTTCTGGATGCAACCGTGTGTATTCCAGCAGGAACTGCGCTCATCGGTGAAGAATGCACACCACTGGAAATTGACGAATTTGAAATCGGTGTCTATCCCGTAACCAATGCCCAATACCTTCGATTTTTACAAGACACTGGATATAAACCCCCAAAGGACTGGGTTGACAGTCCTCAACTAACTTTTGAAACTTATGCTTTAAAGGGAGATCATCCCGTAGTTTGGATTAGTTGTGAAGATGCTGAAGTTTATGCTAATTATGTTGGGGGAAGATTGCCGACATTTCCAGAATGGCAATACGCGGCACGCGGCACCGATGGTAGACTGTTTCCGTGGGGATATGAAATAGACAAACCGCGCTGCAACACTGCCGAACTCGGCGCTGAAGACACAACACCGGTCGGAGCGTTCAAAGGTGGTATTAGTCCGTTCGGTTGTTATGATATGATAGGCAATGTTTGGGAATGGACCAGCACCTTTTACGACGATGAGGAAACTTTCCGTGTTGCTTGTGGCGGTGCTTGGTATTACAACCACGATTATAGCACCTGTACCAGTTTCGATTTTTTCAGCACAAACTATGCAGAATTTGTAATAGGGTTTCGCATTGCTCGTTGATGCTGCATCAATATCGCTATTAATTTGCCACTTTTTTAGCACATTGGTGTTAAAGTACTTGAGTTTTAGGAAACGGAGAAATGGAGTTAACGGATGAAAGAAAATAAAACCGATGACGAACAAGTATCAATTAAAGATAAGTCCGCTAACTCTTCACTAAAGCGTGGCGATTCAGCCATTTCATCTGAAAGATTACAAAATCAGGTTATTCAGCGCGGACGTTTAGATATTCATCTTCATCAGGCAGCGGCTAAACATTTAAAACTGGGGGCAGATGCATTAAACGCGCGTAACTATGAAAAAGCAATTGAAGAATTTCTTCAGGTAATACAACATAATCGTGAATCCGCTGAAGCACACTTCCATCTCGGTTTAGCTTATTTTATGTTAGAAAACTATGAAAAAGCAATTGACGCTTATAAAATGGCGATCGCGTGTGAACCGAGCGAAGTGGCTGTGTATATCAATCTTGCATCAACTTATCGTATGCTAAAACGTTATGACGAGGCAATTGGCGTTTATGAAAGTGCTATCCAGTCTATCCCGAACCACCCTGAATTGCATTCGGAACTCGGAGCAGTTTACTCTCTTCGGGGTAAACGGCGTGAAGCTGTCGTCGCTTTTAAAACGGCAATGCGTCTGAAATTGAAGTCTTCCAAAGAATTTCGGTCTACAAAAACAGAAGGCAACGAAGAGGAATAGAATAAGAGCATCACTCGCGTGTGTGCCGCACCCTTACCTGAACAAGCAGGAGAAAATCATGATAGTTTCAGACGAAGAATTGATGATGGAATGTCGTAAAGGAGATATGAGTGCGTTTGAGCTGCTTGTCAGAAGGTATCAAGATGCACTTGTTAACTATATTCATTACACTATCAACGATTATCATCGTGCTGAAGACTTAGCACAGGAGACGTTCCTCCGTGTTTTCAAGAGCGCGAGTCGTTATGAACCGAAAGCGTCCTTTAAAAGTTGGCTGTATACAATTGCTACCAATTTGTCAAAAAACGAAATTCGAAATCGGGCACGGCGAAATACATACTTTCTGGAAGATATGGTTGACGAAAACGAGGATGTTTACCACTCTGAATTTATGATAGATACCCGTTACCAACCAGATATCCTTTATGAAAAGAAAGAACGCCAACAACTCATCAAAAAAGCACTTAAACAACTACCTGAAAACCAACGTTTAGCTTTAACACTGGTAACATATCAAGAACTTAGTTACGAAGAAATTTCTGAGATACTAAACTGTTCAATAGGGTCGGTGAAATCTTTAATTCATCGTGCACGTCAAAACATCAAAAAACTACTTATCAAGGCTGGAATAGGAGGTGGAGTCAATGCCAAAATATAAAACAAACGGATGTAAAAATGTTCAAACACAACTTTCAGCCTATTTTGACAATGAAATGCCTACGTGGAAACGACATCTTATTGGGTGGCATCTAAAGCAATGCCCGGATTGCAAACACCGAGCCAAAGCAATAGAACGAACTGATAAACTGCTCCACTTTGTAGAACCGGTTAAGGTTTCCGATACCTTTCTATCAACTGTAATGTCACGTGTAACTACGATGAAGGCGACTCAAAAAGCGCATCAGTCGCTCTTTAACCGTCTTGGGTCTGTAGTTGAAGGCCTGCAACTATGGATGCGGAGCAACATCCGTGCCTATAACCTCGTTTATATGTTTGGGTTAATTTTTTGTGTAATTACAATGATAGGTGTAACGCTCTACTCACCTCGTATTGAGAAACTCAACCTGTTTCCACAATTAAGTTCTAAATCATCAGAAACCCAACAAGAGAGGCTTGTTTCTTTTGAAGTAATATTACTGCCGGAACCCAAACGTTTCTTTAAAATTCGTTGATGAGGTATAAACAATGAAAAGTATAAGCCGTCGTACCGTAAAATCTATAACGCGTAATGCGTTGATTATTTCAATGATACTTCACGTATTTTTTCTGATTACGCTGTTTTATTTTTCTGTCAGTGATCAATCTCTCTTATCTTTTCAAGACAGGATTGCTGTAACACTATCAACGGCACCGAAACCGTTACCAGCAAAGATTCCAAAAAAAGCACCAATACGCCAACAACACACAACAAACGTGTATAAAGCACCAAAGCCGCTCGTTGAAGTTGAATCGATCAATCCACATAACGCGTTTCGTTCTCATCTTGCGCCTACAGAACCCATTATCACAGAACAACCACGACTTGAGGATACAAAAACCTCACCTGATGTAAATGTGAATGTGAGTACCGCACTCAATAAACTTCGCCAGGTTGAAAACGGATTATCTACCGTAGAAGCGGCCGAACCGACCTTAGGCAAGTCGCTTGGGACAAAACGTTCCGGGATGCAAGGTGCTCGTCGTGCCCCTACTCGGTCTACGCTTAATGTTGCTGGAGCAACAAGTATTGATAGTGATGGAGCAGGACAAATAGGTGATATCTTTGAGAACAAACCATTATTACCGAATATCAAAATTGGCGATGTAATGAGGAGCCTTGCCAACCAAATTGTTGGAACAAGTGAGGGCGGACCTATTGATGTCGTATTTGTGATTGATTTAAGTGGTAGTATGAGGGATAACAAAAATGATGTTGCTAAACATCTGGTAAATATGGTTGATGTATACGAAGCTTCTAACATTGACTACGAACTCGGCTTATCACATTTTACAACTCATGAAGGCAAAAATGACATTCAAATTCTTCAATTGACAAAAGATTTGGATAAATATGAACGCGAAATCAAAGAGATTTTCATCCGCCCAGCTGACGAAAGTGCGTTGGATGCTATTGTGAAAACTGTCAATGAAATGCGGTTCCGTGCCACATCCAAAAAACATCTTATTCTCGTCACAGATGAACCATTCACAAGCATAGAAGGCAGGACAGTGAATGATGCAATTGACATCTGCCAAGAGTTTGGAATTTATGTTAACGTACTGGGTCTTCCGGTGAAGGAACATCAAGTACTTGCCTCTGAAACGAATGGTAAGTGGCATGCAATTCCTGGAAAACAAGGCAACCAACAGATAGCGCAACAACGCAGCACTGCCTCAACATCAAAAACAAAGACTGAAACTCTTAGGAAAGCAAAATGGGAAGATATTCAGCGAGTCGGCATAGGATTGATTCAAAATACTCGAAATGAACCTGTGGATATTGTCTTATTTATTGATGGAAGTAAAAGCATGGAAGACAAACTTCCGCAGTTTTTAAAACAACTGGATGTTTGGGTGCGGGACTGGGACAATGCACTGATTCGTTATCAATTAGGCGTAGTTAGATTCAGTTCGGATGATTCCGGTGATACGGTAGATGTTTTCAATCCACCACAATCATTGGTTCAGATCCGCAAAATCATTGAACTGCCCTGTCAAGATGATGAGTTTGTTTTACATGCTATTGTTAAAGCATATACGCAGTTAGAACTTCGACCCAGGGCAAAAACCCACTTCATCCTTGTCACAGATGAACCTATAACACAAACCTCTAAAACGGAAGCTGTCATCCAGTTTTTAGAGCAAAAACCTGTTGTTGTAAGCGTTGTCGGAACTTTTGATGATTTTCAAGAAAAAGTAACTGTTAAGACCGGGGGCCTGTGGGTCCCAATCCCTGAAGGGCATTTAGTTAATGACGTAAATTGGTAAGGTTTTTCAAGATGCATTGATGAGGTATAAACGATGAAAAATATAAGCCGCCGTACCGTGAAATCTATAACGCGTAATGCGTTGATTATTTCAATGGTACTCCATTTATTCTTTCTGATTACGCTGTTTTATTTTTCTGTCAGTGATCAATCTCTCTTATCTTTTCAAGACAAGATTGCTGTAACACTATCAACGGCACCGAAACCGCCATCAAAGATGCCGATGAAACCACCAATACGACAACAGCGCCAAACAGCCACCTATGATGCAGTAACACCAATTGCCAAAATTGAATCGATCAACCCACACATTGCGTTTCAACCTCGTCTTGCGCCTACGGAACCCGTTATTACAGAACAACCACGACTCAAACAGACAAATACAGCACCGGACGTGAAAGTAAATATCAGCACCGCGCTCAACGAACTGCGTCAAGTTGAAAATGGCTTATCAAAGACAGAGGCAGCAGAGCCAACAATAGGAAGTTCTTTCGGTTCAAAACGTTCCGGTATGCTGGGTGTTCAACGCACACCAACTCCTACTAAACTTGATATTGGGGGCACAATAGATGCCGATGATGATATTCCAACTATTGCAGATCTCCAAGAGAAAAAACCGCCTTTACCATATATTCCTTTTGGCACCGTTATGGAGAACATCGCAAGAGAAATTGTAGAAACAAGCAATGGCGGACCGATTGATGTTGTTTTTGTCATTGATGCCAGCGGTAGTATGGGCGATAATATTGAGGCAGTTGCTGAACACCTAACAGATATGATTGATGTCTATAAATCTTCAGATATTGATTACGCACTCGGTTTAACACAATTCTCCACACGTCATCGTCAGAATTCACGAAAAAAGCAAAATGATATTGAAGTATTTCAATTGACCCAAAGTTTAGCAGAATCCAAACGGAATATACATGCAATTGTACCTCGTAGAGACGAAAACGCATTGGATGCTATTGCGCAGACAGTCAATCAAATGCGGTTCCGTGCCACATCCAAAAAACATCTCATTCTTGTCACGGATGAACCATTCACCAGTCTTGAAGGTTTAACAATAGATGACTCAATCGCTCTATGCCGCGAGTTCGGTATTTATGTTAACGTCCTTGGTTTACCAAACGAAAATCATAGACTACTTGCATCTGCTACGAATGGCAAATGGCATGCAATTCCCAAAGATCCAAAAAAGCGACAGGTACAACGACGCAATAAATCCTTAACAGAAAAAGTAAAAACTCAATTGCTTAGAAAAACACATTGGCGAAACGTCCAGAAGATCAGCAAGACATTGCTGCGAAACTCTGGAAATACACCAGTAGATGTTGTTTTATTCATTGATGGGAGTAAAAGCATGGAAGATAAACTCCCACAGTTTTTACAACAACTCAATGTTTGGGTTCTGGACTGGGAAAAAGCACTCATTGACTATCAGATAGGTGTCGTTAGGTTTCGGACACGTGCTTCCGTTGACATAGTGAATGTATTCAATCCACCACAATCTCTTGATCAGATCCACAAAATTGTTGAACTGCCATGTCGAGAAAATGAGAACCTGCTACATGCTATTACTGAAGGTTTACGCCGTATTAAGCTCCGTCCGGATGCGCAAATACATCTCATTCTCGTTACAGATGAACCTGTAAGTAAAAACTCACCCTCATCAGGCGTAATTCAGTTCTTAGAAGAAAAACAGGCTGTTGTAAGTGTTGTTGGAACTTTTGATGATTTTCAAGAAGAAGTGACAATTAAAACTGGTGGTGTGTGGGTGCCGATTCCAGAGGGACACACAACTAATCACATGCACTGGTAATGCTTTAAGAGATTCGTTGATGAGGTAAAATAATGAAAAATATAAGCCGCCGCACCGTGAAATCTATAACACGTAATGCGTTGATTATTTCAATGATTCTCCATGGATTCCTTATGATTACGCTATTTTATTTTTCTGTCAGTGATCAATCTCTCTTATCTTTTCAAGACAAGATTGATGCAACAATTGATACAGTACAGAAACCACCGTTATCAAAGAAGCCGATAAAGGCTCCAATATATCAGCAGCAAAAAACAACTGTGTTTGAAGCGGCAAAAATATCAATTGCGAATGTTGAATCAATTGCTCCGCAAATAACATTTCAATCCCATATTTCACCTACGTCACCCGTTATTGCGGAAAAATTACAACTGAAGCAGACAAATACTGCGTCAGACGTAAAAGTGAACGTCAGCACCGCGCTCCGTCAACTCCGTGACGCTGAGAATGGGTTATCAAAAGTAGAACCGACAGTAGACAGTTCTCTCGGTTCAAAACGTTCCAGTGGAGTGTTCGATATTCAACGTACGCCTACCCGTTCTATGCTTGATTTTGCTGAAACAATAGGCGGTAGTGGCATAGCACAAATAGGTGATATCTTTGAGAACAAACCTTCTTTACCTAATAATCAATTTACCGATGTTATGAGGGACCTCGCGAGCGAAATTATTGCAACAAGTGATGGTGGGCCTATTGATGTCGTTTTTGTTATTGATGCCAGCGGTAGTATGAGTGACAACATTGAGGCAGTCGCTAATCATGTAATTCAGATGATTGATGTATACCAATCCTCTGGTATTGACTATGCTCTCGGATTAACAGAATTTTATATGTTTGGACAGAGAAATGCTATTCATGTTCTTCAATTGACGCAAAATTTACAAGAATACAAAAAGGATATACGTGCGATTTTTTCTCGCCGCGGCGAAAATGCATTGGATGCTATTGCCAAAACTATCAGAAAAATGCGGTTCCGTGCTACATCTAAAAAACATCTTATCGTTGTCACCGATGAACCTTTCACAAGCATAGAAGGCAGGACAGTGTCCGACACAATCGCGCTCTGTAACGAGTTCGGTATCTATGTCAACGTGCTCGGGCTTCCAAGCGAGGAACATCAATTACTGGCTGCAAGGACTCAAGGTAGTTGGTACGCTATCCCTGGAAACTAATAGCTTACCGATAGTACAACAACCATAAGCAGAATCGCTTAGAAATGTGCACATTTTACCTATGGTGAATACCATAAACATACCTTGCCCTGATTTCGTTGAGGTCGTAAAAAGGCAGACCATGTAAACACACACTATAGTAAAACCTATAATTAATGGGACACTTCTGTAGCGCAAACTTTTAGTTTGCGTCTCATAAGGCACAAACTAAAAGTTTCCAAGACAAGTTTATCAAAGTGTCCCAATAATTTCAAAGTTCACTATAAATACGGTTTTTAGGCAAGTTGAATTTCAAATAAATAAAAAGAGATAAATAGTGAAAATTGCGGTTCTCGTTTCAGGAAGCGGAACCAATCTGCAAACCCTGATTGAGCAGTTACATGAAGACGAAGCCAGCGGTATTGAAATCGCAGTTGTAATTAGTGATCGTCAGAAAGCCTACGCACTGACGCGGGCAAAACGTGCTGGTATCCCAACACAAATTGTCAGAACCCAAGACTTTGAAAACCGCATTGCATTTGATGCGACAATTTCAAAACACATTGAAAACTATTCGGTTGAACTAATTGTGCTTGCAGGTTTTATGAAGTTGTTTCAACCACCATTCGTCCGCAAATATCGCAATCGGATAATTAACGTACATCCAAGCCTGTTACCTGCTTTCCCGGGGGCAACCCCTGTTGCTGATACTTTGGCTTACGGTGTTAAGGTGGCAGGTGTTACTGTGCATTTCGTTGACGAAAACATAGATACAGGACCAATTATCGCACAGACAGTTGTTCCAGTTTATGATACAGACGACGCAGAGAGTCTACACAAACGGATTCAGATTGAAGAGCACAAACTTTATCCGAAAGTGATAAAACGTTACGCGCAAGGCAAGTTGAAAGTTGATGGGCGGAAAGTTATCAAAATAACTTAAGAAATATAAGACTCCCAAACGCAAATTCTGGACCTTACTTCGGCTTTTCTACCTTGTAAATTTTAAAATATAATGTTAGCAATTTCAACAATGTGGAACGCTTTGAAGCAACCGGATGGCGCTGCGCTGTTTGATGAGTTGAAGGATCTCGGTTTTGAAGGCATCGCGCTTAGTCGCCATCTTACGCTTGAACAAGTAGAGCAACTCAAACTAGTGCTTCGGGACATCGGACAAATACCGCCTTGTGCTATCCAAAATTTTTGCCCAATTCTCCACGGAACTTTACAATCCGAAGCTGAAAACGACAAAATCCTGCTTTCCAGCCTTGATAATGATGAGCGGCAGGAGGCAATTCGTAGAACCGTTCAAACGATGGAGCTTGCCGTTGAAATGGAAATCACAACAGTGGTGATCCGTCTTGGTGAAGTGGATACCTATGATAGGTCTTATCTCATGACTGATCTTTACGAGTATGGCGAGCGTGAGTTTGAGGCATTCAACAAAAAAGTGGCTGAAGCAACAGAATGGAGAAAACGTAAAGAGACAAAACATCACGATGCCGTGCTGCGAAGCCTTGATGAACTAAATGAAAGGGCACTCAAAATGGAACTCTGCATCGCGATTGAAAATCGTCCTCGCTATTACCAAATTCCAAATTTTGATGAAGTTGGGCTATTTTTTGATGAATTTTATGGTAGCCCGATGCGCTATTGGCACAACGTCGGACATGCAGCTTTGCAGGAAAAACTCGGACTTTGTTGGGCACATGAATGGCTTGAAATATATAACGAACACCTCATTGGTGTGACACTGCACGACCTACAAGGACTTGAGGCTTACCACCCACCTGGCAGCGGCGACTTGGACTGGGATGAGTTGTTTACACAGATACCATCAGATATTATGAAGGTAATCGAAATTCGGCATGGAGAAACGGAAGCGGTGATACAGGCAAGAGAATTATGCGAATCGCTTATGATGACACAAGACGAAGAATGACTTTATTCCTCCAAATCTATCTTATAAAAAATAGATGGCGTTTTTTTTCGCTTTTTTATAGTGGATTTTACAATTAACATTATATCTGAGTTGTAGGAGCGATCTCCGAATCGCGACCTTTACCCGCAAAATTTCGGTAGACACTCCACTAAAAATATGTATACACTCCCTGGTAGGTGCGGTTTCCAACCAATGCAGAATACCATACGCGTATTCAGCGTTGATTCGTCATGTATAAATAATTATGGATTCTACTATAAAATCCTTGCGCAAAACCTGCTTGCGAATACCTTTGTATCTCGGAGCCTTTTGAGTTTCGTCTGCCATAATAAAACGTCTAATAAAGTAAATGTGGATGTAAAGTGGAAAGAAAGGGCATAAACTATCTCTTTTTCTTGCCTGATTTTACCACATCCTTATGTTTTACTCAATATGACTTCATTGACAAAATTTTGTTAATTTGGTATAATTCTGTCACCCTATAAATTAACTCAAAATTGAAACGCATCTTTCGCAAAACAATAACTTCATTCCAAGATGATGGCGTTTCCACAGGAGGTATCTAAATGTTTCGAATATTAACGAAAGTCAACAATCTCAAACTTCCAATACTTCTTTTTTATATCGCTTTGTTGCTATTAATGTTTGTATTAAATATCCCCGTAGAAGCACAACGCGATGAGGGCACAGTCGCGGGAATCTGGACGTTTGACGATGGCACAGCAAATGATACTTCACCCCAAAATCTAAATGGTATTGTTGTAGGAAAACCAGAATCTGTTAACGGTATCGCAAAAAAAGCGTTGAAATTCAACGGCACAAGTGACGGTATAAAGATTCCCGATTCCAACAGAATCAATACAGGTGGTCCCTTCCCTAAACGAACCATAGCAGCATTGTTCAATTGCGATGATGTTAACAAAGGTAAAAAACAGGTGATTTTCGAGGAAGGTGGTAGGACACGTGGATTAGTTATCTATGTCTTTGATGGTAAAGTCTATGTTGGTGGATGGAATCGCGCTGAGTACACTTGGAACGGTGAATGGCTATCCACAGACATCAAGTCAAACAGATGGTACCATGTCGGTTTAGTCATCCGCGACGCTGCTGGCAAGGTGGAGAAAGATAAGTTTGAAATGTGGTTAGATGGCAAACTCATTGACAAAGCTGATGGCGGCCAGCTTCATGCGCACGGTGATGATAACGCAATCGGTTTTGTTAACCAAAATGCTGTCTACCATGATGACGGAGGCGGAGGCACCAACATTGATTGGTTTGACGGTCTAATTGACGAAGTTGTTGTCTACAGTTCATCTTTTATTCGAGGGGATTTTGGAGAACTCATACAGTCGTTAAGTGTTGAACCACAAGGAAAATTTACAACTACTTGGGCAAGCCTGAAAGCCCAACGAACCCGAAATTAGTTTTTATTAAGCTTGCGCAAATTTGCAGATTGTGACGATATTTATCGTATAACTCGAAAACTATGTAAGTCTTATCATTCCAATGCGGGCGAGATTCCGCTTTTACAAGGAGCAATATAAAATGACTAAGTTCATCTCTATTTTAAGTGTTTTACTCATGCTAATAGCCGTATCAATCTATGCTGCGAGAGACGAAGCAACTGCCAGAGCAATTTGGACTTTTGATGAAGGTGATGCCGCAGACACTTCCGGTAACGATGTCAACGGAACGTTCGCTGGCGAACCTGAAGTTGTCGACGGTATTGTTGGAAAAGCACTACAGTTTGATGGCGTAGACGATGGTGTCAAACTGCCGGATTCAAACGGTCTCAACACAGGTGGGCCTTTTACTGACCGAACTATTGCTGCTTACTTCAAATGTTCTGATGTCAGTATTACGGACCATAAACAAACGATTTTTGATGAAGGCGGACGTACCCGCGGTTTTGTCGTCAATGTCTTTGATGGACAAGTCTACGTCGGGGCGTGGAATCGTGCTGAATACCAATGGGCTGGGGCATGGCCCTCTGCTCCTGTCGAATCTGACAAATGGTATCACGTTGCACTTGTCCTTCGAAACACTACTAATGCCGTTGAAGATGACAAATTTGAGATGTGGCTAAATGGTGAAATGATTGCAAGTGAACCCGGTGGTCAGCTATTCGCACACGGGGACGATACCGGTATAGCGCATACTAATGCTAACGCCGTTTTTCATGATGATGATGGTGCTGGTACCAACATTCACTACTTCGGTGGTGTTATCGATGAAGTTATTGTTTATAACTCCGCTTTTGATGCTGATGATTTCGCTGAATATGCAGAAGTGATTCAGGCTACTACAAGTGTTGAACCACAGGGTAAATTTACCACTACGTGGGGAACGTTAAAAGCGCAACGGACGAGACAGTAATAGCCAGTATCTTCATAGAAAATTGACGAACACATGTTTTTCTTTGTTCTACAGCACGGTAGTTTTCTGACTACCGTGCTTCTTTATTTATGTGCATAATTTACACGTTCGTTGCCAAAATGACACAACCCGTGCCACGTTGTACCACCCCTCTGTGTTCTGTTGTCCGAATCAGATGTAGGGCAAAGTCTCTGTGCCTCAGCCCTGCCAAACCTAACAGACAAAATTGGCACAAATTTTGCTCTCAACATATAGGACATTAGAAAGATACAAGGAGAAGAAAAATGAGATTAGACAGATTCACAATTAAAGCACAAGAGGCACTACAATCAGCACAAACTTTAGCCAGCGAGGCGCAAAATCCAGAACTTGGGGTTGAGCATCTGATGCTTTCCCTCATTAAACAGACAGACGGAATAGTAGCACCAATTTTTCAAAAATTAGGGGTAGATATTCAAGGGATTATATCGGCGCTTGAGGATGTCGTACAGAAGGCGCCCAAAGTACAAGGAGTAAGTTCGGAACTACACATATCAAGACCTTTACAATCTGTTCTTGAGACTGCTCTCAAAGAAGCAATAACACTTAAAGATGAATATGTCAGCACAGAACACCTCTTAATCGCCTGTGCAGAATCAAAAAAGAGTGAAGTCGGGCAAATTCTACGCGATGTTGGTGTAACGAAGGATAAAATCCTCAAAGCTCTCGTAGATATCCGCGGCACACAACGAATAACCGATCAGAATCCCGAGGACAAATATCAAGCACTCACCCGATTTGGCAGGGAACTCACGCAAGAATCGATGTCTGGTAAGCTTGATCCGGTTATTGGGAGAGATGATGAAATTCGACGTGTGATGCAAGTGCTATCCCGTAGACGCAAAAATAATCCTGTGCTTATCGGTGAGCCTGGCGTCGGAAAAACTGCGATTGTAGAGGGATTAGCACAACGCATCGCGGATGGTGACGTGCCAGAAAGTCTGCGGGAAAAACGGCTCATCGCTCTTGATTTAGGAGCGCTGATCGCGGGCAGTAAATATCGTGGGGAATTTGAGGACAGACTAAAAGCGGTCCTCGCTGATGTAGAACAGGCAGAAGGACAGGTTATACTCTTTATTGACGAACTTCATACCATTGTTGGTGCAGGTGCTGCAGAAGGGGCGGTTGATGCGTCTAATATGCTCAAACCGGCATTAGCACGAGGCGAATTGCGATGCATCGGTGCAACAACGCTTGATGAATACCGTAAACACATTGAAAAAGATGCTGCCTTAGAACGACGATTCCAACCTGTTCAGGTACAAGAACCGTCCGTTGAGGATACGATAGCGATTCTACGCGGGTTAAAGGAACGGTACGAAACACATCACGGCGTTCAAATCCAGGACAATGCAATCGTATCTGCTGCCACCCTCTCAAAACGGTATATTTCTGATCGCTTCCTGCCAGATAAAGCAGTGGATTTAGTGGATGAAGCAGCAGCTCGGCTGCGGATTGAGATTGACAGTGTACCAGAACAAATTGATGAAGTAGAACGGCGCATTATCCAACTCCAAATGGAACAGCAAGCACTGGAAAAAGAGGATGATGGCGTATCTAAACAACGTTTAGAAAAATTGAACGCTGAACTTGCAGAACTAAAAGAGAAAGTAGATGCCCTCAAAGCAGGTTGGCAAAATGAAAAAGCAAACCTGATACAGATTCGAGAGTTGATGGAACAAATTGAGGCACTCCGCATTGAATCTGAGCAAGCAAAGCGCAGCGGTAACCTTGCAAAAGCGTCTGAACTTGAATACGGCAAAATACCTACGCTTGAATCGCAACTCAAAACTTTGCGAGAGGCGGTTGAAACAGATGCTAATGGCACACAAATGCTAAAAGAACGTATGAGCGCAGAAGATATTGCTGAGATTGTAGCTAAATGGACCGGTATTCCTGTTTATCGCCTCATGGAAGGCGAAACACAAAAACTGCTTCACATGGAAGAACGGTTGTGTGAACAGGTTATTGGACAGAATGAGGCGGTTTCCGCTGTCTCCAACGCGATTCGCCGTTCCCGTGTTGGTCTTGGGGATCCGGATCGACCACTCGGTTCATTTCTCTTTATGGGACCTACCGGTGTCGGCAAAACACATCTTGCTAAATCGCTTGCAGAATTTCTATTTGACGATGTAAACGCCATCGTCCGCATTGATATGAGCGAATACATGGAGAAACATACCGTTTCTCGACTCATTGGCGCACCACCGGGGTACGTAGGCTATGACGAAGGTGGGCAGTTAACCGAAGCGGTCAGACGACATCCATATTGTGTGATTCTGCTTGATGAAGTTGAAAAAGCTCATCCAGAAGTATTCAATGTTCTACTCCAAATGCTTGATGATGGTAGAATGACAGATGGACAAGGACACACGGTAGATTTTAAGAATACGGTTGTTATCATGACATCTAACATTGGTAGCCAGTGGATTAGCGACACACATCTCGCTACAGAAGAAATTCGGCGGAAGGTAATGGATGCTTTACAAGCACACTTCCCACCAGAATTCCTGAATCGTGTGGATGATCTAATTATTTTTGATCGTCTTGGAATTGATGAATTGAAGCAAATTGTAACGCTTGAACTTTCCAAACTAAGTGTCCAATTTGCTGAAAAGGATATGACACTAACGTTAACCGAATCGGCAAAAGAAGAATTGGTTAAACGCGGATTTGATGCAGTATATGGCGCCCGTCCGCTTCGACGGACGCTTCAACGGGATATTCTCAACCCGTTGGCTATTGATATGCTTGAAGGCAACTTCCATGATGGCGATGTCATTGTTGCAGATTTTGCAAGTGAAAAGTTCATTTTCAGCGTTGAAAAAGTTTGAAATGGATTGAAATCTATCCAAATTTCATGGTATTCTATTATATAATCCAAGTTGCCACCTATGTAGCACAAACTTTTAGTTTGTGCCTATGAATACGCAAACTGAATGAAGATAAATTTTTAAATTCGGTAATTTTCTGTCCGCACAAGGCAGGTGTCCACCTCTGCTGGCGAGGTTTCCTAACCTCGCTAAATTACCGATTTATTTTATTAAACTTCATAAAGTTTGCGCTACGATATGTCACAAATAATGAACTTTTCTCGAATTAAAAATGGCGTCTGCAGGTCTAAAATCTTATAGGTAGCAACTTGGATTATATACTTGAATTCACGGAGAAATAACGATGGAACACCCAAACTGGACAAAAGATGATTCCCGCAGAGCCAAGCATATCTGGGCAGAGTACCAAAAACAACACGATATTACTGAACGGATCGGGCAGACAGCTGGGATTGATCCGAAAAGTGGCAGGATTTGGTTCGGGGACTCTGCCCTTGAGATTGTCCAGCAACGTCTTGCTGAAGGATTAACTTCCCCTCTTTTCTTTGAGCGAGTCGGTTATGCCTCCTACTTACGTAAGGGTGGACGTCGATGATTCACGGATCAATATCGGATGATGGAGTCCCAATAATCACACTTTCTATCGCAGGACAAGAATGTACCGCAACTATAGATACAGGCTTCAATGGATATCTGGAACTACCTGAAACTCTACGAAATACGTTGAATCCCCAATATATTGGTCTAGTGATTTCAGTATTAGCAGGCGGGCAAACAATTGAAGAAGAACTTTATCAAGTCAATTTTCTTTTTGATGGAAGGATAATTCCTGCCGAGGCAACATTCGTTGTTAATGGTGAGATTCTTATAGGGCCTCATTTGCTTCGTGAGTATCGTCTGGAGATTGATTTTGTCAGACGAACCGTTGTATTAGAAAAGGTTATTATCGGATAATTGTTTAGTAGTTACCAAAACAAAATGCATCGAACCACATACTGGATATTATTTTCTCAACCGCTCAACAATTTTGTCAACAATCCCCTCAGCGCGGTCACGAATCTGTTCCTGTGTAAGACTCTGGATCGGATGTGTAACCGTAAGTGGTTCTAATTCATTGTATCCGAGCACACGCGCCTGCACCTTTCCTGCTGCAAAAAATACCTCTGTACAGATCGCCACACTCGGTACGCCGCGCTCCTCTAAAACACTTCCATCGTGCATACTGCACGATATACAAGAGCCTCAGTCGGCGAGACCTTCAATGACGAAATCTGTCTGATCGGCAAGGTCATTAAGCAGCTCAGTCGGAGCTGGACGCGCAAATGTCGGTTTCTTGACACGGACCACCTCAGCAATGTCAAACCGTTCGCGCATTAATTCTTCAACGCGATCAAGAAAAATATCACTACCATTTTTGGTGATATCCAGCAAACCCATCACTTTTCCATCAAAGGTATCAAGTCGTGGAGCCAAAAATTTTTCATCTGCATCACTTTGGGAGGTAGGATCAAGTAAAGTAACGTTTGCCATAGTCAAAATCTCCTATGTGGTTGAACCGGACGTTTCCAACTGTATCTGTTGCGACTTCGCCATCGCATCTTCTGCTTCCTGAATCATACCTTTACGCTGGTAACACATGGATAAACTGGTATAAACAAGCGGATCATTCGGATTGATTTCAATCGCTTTTTCGACTGCTTCAATGGCTTCATCGTATTGACTAAGCCGTTCATACGCATGTCCTAATCCGAGATACCCCTCAATATATTCTGGATACGATTCAATAAGTTCCTTAAAAGCGTTAACTGCAGCTTCCAGGTCATTTTCTGCGAAATGAGTCAGTGCTACATCGTAAAGTTGTTCTTGTGTTGACATATTTTCTTCCTTACAAAATTTGAAAACATTTTAACAAAAACCGAAGTGAAAGTCAATTGGATTTTAGGATAACGTGAGTTTGATAATTAACTGGACAGGCAAAAATTGAACAGAGAACGGGCATATTTGCTGAAAAAAATCGTTATTAGGACTTTAAGAGGAAATGTAGAAATCCTAACTATTTATCAAACTCACGTTAGGATAAGATGTGTAAATATTTGGCATATAGGTTCAATTTACGAAGAACCCTTCGCGTTTTCAACTGTAAGCGCGAGTCTCTGTGCCCGCCCGTTGTTTCCGGACTTCAAACATAGCGTGGGATTGCATTCAGAAAACCTAAAACTGAATGTCTTTACTTAATTTTTAAAAATTATTGACAAAAAGTATTGAAATCTGGTATCATATTTTCTAAGTGTATTGCTACGATTACCCGCGCCCTTCAGTGACTATTGATATTGTGTTGTTGACGGATGCTTTCCCGCATCCCAAAGTCTTGTTAATTCGCCGTAAGAATCCTCCGTTCAAAGACCTGTGGGCACTTCCAGGCGGGTTTTTGGAAATGGATGAAACACTTGAGGAGAGCGCGTGCCGCGAGTTACACGAAGAAACGAACATCTCAGATGTCCAACTGACACAAGTAGGCACTTTCGGACGCCCTGACCGTGACCCACGCGGGCGCGTTATTACTGTTGCCTACGTTGGAATCATCGGATCGGAACAACAAGAAGCTATAGCAGGTTCCGATGCTGCTGAAGTTTCGTGGTTTCCGACATTAGATATGCCACAACTTGCCTTTGACCATAGTGAGATAATAAAGAAGGCGTTAGAAGGATTTAAATGAAACACTACGGTTTGACCTTAAACCTGAAAGATGATCCTACAATTATTGAACAGTATAAGGCATATCACAGAGATGCCTGGCCAGAGACATTGGCTGGCCTAAAAGCGGTCGGAATTACAAAAATGAATATCTATCTGTTAGGTCGGCGTTTGTTTATGGCGATGGAAACCGTGGATACGTTTGATATAGAACGTGATTTTCCGCGCTACCTTGAAGAACATCCGAAGTGCAAAGAATGGGATGAATTAATGCGTACTTTTCAGGAACCTGTTGAAGAGGCACAAGCTGGTGAGTGGTGGGCAGAGATGGAACCTGTCTTTGAGTTATAAAGAGGCAAAAGTGAGAACATGTGAGGGTATCCGCAATCTTGTTTGTGTGATTTTATAGGTTAAGAAATAGGATTGAAAAATGACAATCAGTTACGACTTCATGGCATTCAGTGGTAGGCTTTCAGAAAGTAGCTGGACTCTTGGGATGAAAGCGATTCAAGGCGAAGTGCCTCTGGATATCGTGATACCGAGTTTGCAAACATCATCAGATTACGACGAAAAGGATATAATTGGGGTTTTGACAAAAGAAGGTATCTCGCGGGAAAGTTCGGATGTGATGGAACTTTATCGATACCTTCGACAGCTTAACCCAAAATCTAATCAAGCGTTCGGATACAATGAGGTTGCGATCCGTAATATTCACACCCGTCTAAATTTGCTGAAGGTTGATGAAGAACTTCGCGTTCAAATTACCTATACCGAACGTAAAGAGAACTATATTGCGGCTTCATATAACATAAAATTGTTAGGCATCTTCCAGATTACAACTGCCGATCTGCCAGTTCCTCCTGCTCCTGATATTACTGAAAACATTGATATAGATGTTTCTGAAGCGGATACACAAGATATTCCAGAACAACAGGAGAAACCCATAATTCCAAAAGATTTTCCTCAAACGGATCAAGAGATACCGGTTTATAAAACGACGAATACCTTGGAAAAATTAATCACTTTTACTCGAACGTTACAGTCTGAACTGAAAGAGATAACAGAAAATCTTGCCTTAATGACTGAAAGAGTACGTTTACTGGAAGAAGAACGTCAGCGTTACCGCGGACAAGAAGACCTATTACAGGAGATTCTCAAACGGCTTAACCATCTGGAAAGTTTTGAAAGGCGGATTGACTTCCTTGAAGATGACCGTCATCAACTTGACGACCTAAAACAAACTTTAATTGCATATTTCAGAACGTCAAACCGACAAACACGGGCATTGCTTAATGAAGTTAGTGATGAAACGGATGACACCAATTCGATAAGTGAGACATCTCAATAAAATAGAAGTGATATAAAGAAAGGATGACCGTTTCATGATGAAAATAGGCACAATGTCTTTGAATGTCAAAGGCACCACAGCAACCGATTTTGCACAAATCGTATACGACCTCGGCTTTGACGTAATTGAACTCCACTCCAGTGCATTTGAATCTACCGATGCAACCTATCTACGGGAACTAAAGATGAACCTGATGCGGAAAGGTTTACCATTAGGTTACATCGGCATCAGCAATAACTTTGGTAAACCTGTTGCCGAACACCCCGAACAGATTGAGCATATTAAGAAGTGGGTTGATATTGCCTCATTTATGAGTTGTCCTATAGTCCGGGTATTTGCAGCTTATGTGCCTGCAGATTGTGATGATGAGGAAACATTGTGGCCTCCAATGATTGAAGGCTTCAAAGAAGTTGCAGAATACGGCTATGAATCAGGAATTCTTGTTGGTCTGCAAAATCATAACCACAACAATGTTACTCGCGATGGGGATGCTGTTTTACGTGCGTTAAATGAAACTGACCATCCCTATTTCACGCATATCTTAGATACGGGACAGTACGCAGGTTCTCCTGGTGCCAGTGGACATCGTGGTTCGCCACATCCGGACTATGACTGCTACACGAGTATTGAACAAACAGCACCCCACGCTGTTTACGTCCGTACCAAGTTTTATGAGATTGATAGCGGTGTAGAGGAGTGGTTGGACTATACGCGGGTTTTGGACATTTTGCGAGGTGTTGGATATAACGGATGCCTTTCAGTTGTCTATGAAGGTCAATCGGATCCGATTGAATCAATGCGTAAAGCAAGAAGTTATCTGGAATCCTTATTGTAGAGGGTAAGATGAAAACACGTGCCGCTGTTATGTATGAACATAATCAACCTGTGGTTGTTGAGGAACTGGAGTTAGAAGAACCGAAAGCAAACGAAGTTCTTGTCCGCACTGCTGCAAGTGGTGTCTGCCACTCCGATCTATCAGTCGTCACGGGTGCTATCTACTACGATGCGGCTGTTGTGCTTGGACATGAAGGTGCGGGTGTAATTGAACATATTGGAACCGATGTGACAGATTTTCAGGTGGGAGATCATGTAATTCTCTCTTTCGTTAGTTATTGCGGTGATTGCCACATGTGTCAGATGGAAAAAGTCTGTTTGTGCGAAAGTTACAATGTACCGCGCGGGTTTCAATTAGATGGTACCTACCGTCTGTATAACAAATCAGGTGAAGGTATCTTACAGATGGCGCGGATTGCGACTATGTCGGAATATATGGTCGTACCGCAACAAAACCTTATAAAAATAGACGATCACTATTCGTTAGAGAAGGCTGCGCTTGTGGGATGCGGTGTAACAACAGGTGTTGGTGCCGTCCTCAATACAGCAAAAGTAGAACCCGGTAGTTCCGTAGCAGTTATCGGCACAGGTGGAGTAGGTTTAAACGCTATTCAAGGTGCTGTGCTTGCGCAAGCGGAAAAGATTATCGCTGTTGATATTGCTGAGAAGAAACTCAACTTTGCCAAAAGTTTTGGAGCAACAGATGTTGTCAATGCTGCCGAAGTGGATCCGGTTGAGGCTGTTCGTGAGTTGACAGATGGCCGCGGTGTAGATTATGCATTTGAGGTAATCGGGAATCCAGACACTATTGTGCAAGCATATCTTATGGTGCGAGCGGCTGGCACTGCTGTTATTGTCGGAATGGCACACCATCAAAAGGAATTCAGCATTCCAGCACAACACTTTGTCGCAACTGAAAGACAGATTATCGGTTCATTTTACGGTTCATGTCAACCGCGAGTGGATATGCCAGAACTTCTCAATCTCTATACGGAAGGGAAGTTAAAGTTAGATGAGCTAATTACAAAGCACTATTCGCTTGATCAGATTAATGAGGCGTTTGCGGATATGGAAGCTGGCGAAAATGCACGCGGAGTTATCCGCTTTAATTGACCCTTTTCACCATAAGATAACATTTCCTACCGTAGGTTAGGTAGAACAAAGTGAAACCCATAAATCAACGCTATGAGTGCCCTTATGGCATTAAACCAAATCAACGCAGCATGCGCCAAATCAAGAAATCAACGGTATGAATCATGGCGAATGCTAAAAGCGCATTCGTCTTTAGTCATTCACCGGGTCCGAATGCCCTTTGGCATTCCCCGTATGGCATGCTGCGGGTGTTAATTTAAGGAAACATGACCACCTATTCCGACTCGGTAGGAGCGGTTTCTAACCGCTCCGTATTATCCGAAAGGCTCTTGTGGGAGGCGTTTTCAACGCCGATATATCGCGCGGACAAAGCGCTCCCACAAAGATGTCCTGCCGATTAGTGGCTACCAACTCATGTAAGTCCGATTGCGGTGAATCAACGCCAAATACGACAAGTGCCATACGCGTGCTTGGCGTTGATTTGGCTTTTGGTATTTGTCGGGAAAAAATTGACAGTTATGGGGGTAGAATAAAGTGAAACCCAACAAACTATCTTCTGTTTGTAACCGCGCAATTCACAGCACCTCTTCCAGTTTAATCGACAACTGATAGCTAAAAACTGAAATATGAAAACCATCCATACCTCCGTCCGTGAACAGTTTAGCCAACATGCCGACTATTATGCCCAAAGCAGCGCGCATGCCAAAGGCGATACCCTTGAGGTTATCCTTGACTTTGCAAATCCAAAAGGGACGGAGAAAACTTTGGATATTGCGACAGGCACAGGTTTTACAGCGTTTGCGCTTGCACCCAAGGTAGCACAAGTGGTCGCTACGGATCTCACGCCTGAGATGGTAACTAAGGCATCCGAGTTAGCACAGGAACAAGCGATAGAAAATGTTACGTTTTCCGTTGCCGCAGCAGAATCTTTACCGTTTGCTACTGCTTCATTAGATTTAGTGACCTGTCGACTTGCTCCTCACCACTTTCAAGATGTTCCCAAATTCTTGAGTGAGGTCCATCGTGTTTTACGAACAGAGGGACTTTTTTGCCTTGTAGATTCCGTTTCCCCTGAATCAAAAAAATTAATAGCATGGCAGAACCGCGTGGAAAAATTACGCGACGATTCTCATGTGTATGGGTACCCACCGTCTCAGTGGGATGCGATGATTTCAGATGCCGGTTTTGATATTGAGAGGACAGCACACACGCGAAATGCGCTGATGTCGTTTTTGTGGTGGGTGCGTCCACAGAAAAATCCGCCGGAAGTGGTGAAGGAAATCCGTGACGCGTTCGCGCAACTCTCGCCTGATGACGCGAAAAAGTATTATACAGTTAAACCCGCAGATGACGATTTCTATTTTTCGTGGCCGATGTATGCTGTTAAAGCAAGAAAAGGATAGAACATCGGTATGTAAAATTCTTGTCATTGACCTTTGCTTTTCTTGTAGGAGGAGTTTTTAACCCCAATTTCTCAATTGCAACAAGCGTATCGGGCATTGACTTGGATTTCTTCTGTAGGAGCGACCTCCTGGTCCCGACCCGACGAATGTCATACGCTCATTTGACGTTGATTCGTAGTGTATCAATAGACATTATAATGATTTAATCGGAAGTGTCTGATAATGCCAAGACCGAAAGATAGGCAAAAAGTGGATGGCGTGTCCGTCGGGTAGAGCTTGCGACACCCATAACTGCCAATTTAGTGGTCCGCCACCCTGGTAGGCGCGTTTTGATGAAGATTAATTTTTTAATTCGGTATTTTTCCGTCAGCACAAGGCAAGTGTCCACTTCTGCTGGCGAGGTTTCCTAACCTCGCCAAATTACCGATTTATTTCTTAAACTTCATGTAAACGCGCTGATAATTCAGAATTTTGCTGAAAATTACACCATTTTTGCCATAATTACCGCAAAAGTCGAGAAAATTGCGTAAGTCCTGCTTAAGTTTACATTCGCTGAATGCCAACAGACATTCATAGCGTTGATTTATGGGTTTCGCTCCGCTCTACCCAACGGACGATACTATTATAAAGAATTAACGCATGTGATAAAATGCGTCAGAAATATAGAAAACTAAATAACCCTGTCTAACCCCTATGACCATTGACTTCGTGAAAACAAACGCACACACATTTTACATCAGTAGATCTTTTCTTATTCTTCTAAACCTGATAATATCAATACCAAATACCTATAAAAAAACCATTTAATGAACGATTTTATTCTATTTTGTATTGAAAATAAGGTGTCTTTTTCACGTAATGGGGATCTATCAATAAGCATTTTTTAGCATTTTCATAACCGCGTATTGAGAGAACTTTGATAGGTAGTGGCTTCTGAGTGCTTTTGAGAAATCCCAGAATAGAAACTAACCAAACTTACAACTAATTAGTTATAATATCTATTACTGTGATGTTCAGGGTAGCAGCTTCTGCTATATTCAAAACAACAAATAAGGAAACCAAAAAAAATATACTAATTAGGCTCAATCGTTTCATTATTCTAACTCCTTTATTTGGCAATACCTTCGCCAAAAAAAGTTGAATAAATAGGGCTGATGTCCTAAAGTTATAGTAAGAAAAAACAATAACTTTGAAA